>JBOFCV010000099.1:0-3968 GCA_051646305.1 Turicibacter sp. | reverse complement strand
ACACATCACGATAGAGATATAAATGCGGCAATTAACTTACAAAAATTAATTGCCTAAAAATCTTAGAGGTCGGAATATCCTCGTTAGCTTGGTCAATTAACTTTCGTTAGAAGGTCTTACCCAAGAATCCCGTGACTTCGTCGTGGGAGGTTCAAAGCTACATACGACAGGGTAATTAAACTTGAAATTGTTTAGCACCCTATAAAGACTAAATCCCTGAGGATTAAGATATCCTGCGTAAATAATGACAATCTATTTTACAATAGTTAGCATCCAATTATTTTAATAGTCTCTAAAACTTTAGTAGCTTTATAGATGCACTAAAATTTTAAAAAAGCAAAATTAGTGCGACTAACATATATATAAGTCAGGCTAAATTTTTCTCACTTTCAAAATTTTTAGTCGGCCTATAGGATACCGTCGTATTTCCAGTGTATCAACGCGAACTACAGTTTTCAAAAAGCAAAAACTAAGTTCTTCTATATAAGCCATACTAAATTTTTGTATGTTTAAAATTTATAGTAGGACTATAGGATATCTTCGTCGTATAGTATTTAAAGTTCTATAATTGCAACCCATACGATAAAATATTTATCACTTTGTAAGCAGAAAGGTATTTAAAGTTCAAGTACTGCAACTATTAATATGAAATATTTATCGCTTAGTAGATAGGCCCGGTAATAGTTTTGAAGACCAAAAAACTAACCGCGTCTTATATAATCCCCCTAACTCTAGCTGATTCTTTCCCCTTATTTTGTTATTTAATATAATAATATGTTAAAATAAGGCTATCAAGAGTTAAAGGTGGATGGTTATGTTTGTATCGGTTGGAACGAAAATTAGAGAATTAAGAAAACATTTTAACTTAAAACAAAGTTCATTTGAGCCCTTTGGCTATTCACAAAATCATATTTCTATGTTTGAAAAAAATAGGCGTCCAATTACCCTAAATAACTTGGAAAGTATTTATAAGGCTTTTGATATTTTATCTGAAGGAAAAGTTTGTGAACTATATTCATATGATGAGTTTATTTTAAATGAATTGGAACAAGCAAATAGCTGGTTAAAAAATAATTGTACCGTTGACTATGGATTAGAAAATTATAAACACTTTATAGACATTGCAACACAATATAATTTAATAACTTATCAGTTACAATTAGAAGAACTACTTGCTTATCACCATAAAGATCAACGTGAATTAGTAAAATCTAATCACCACTTTTTAGGTGCTATTAGTTGTTGCATTCAAATGTCACAAAATTGTGCAAAATATTATCGACAAATTGCTCTCAACCACTTAGAACTTGGGAATTATCATCAATCTGTTTCATACTTAATATACGCCATTAATCAATCTCCTGAAGACTTTGATTTTATTTATAAAGCTTATTATGATTTAGGTCGTTGTTATCTTTATTTAGCTGAGTATGAAAAGAGTTTGGAGTATGTCAATTTACTAACTGGACAAAATGAAGATTTATTATTTAAAGCACTTGGTATACTACTAAAGGAAAACGTCTTAAAAAAATCTGGAAATTCAATACTTGGCCGTGAAATTTTAATTGATTTTATTGAAGATTGTTGCTATGAACCTTATTTAGGCTATGCTTATCATAATTTAGCCTGCAACTATAAAGACAATGGATTATACGATGAAGCATTGGAAGTCTTGCTTAAATCTATGACTCTTTTAGAAGATGAATTTAATTTAGGTATTGCCAACTGTTTAATCGGCGATATTTATTATAAACTTTTAAAATATGATTTAGCCATTGAATATTTAACGATGGGAATCACTCCTATTTTACAAAAGGGAAATCTCGATCAAAAACAAACAGCTCTCGAGTCTTTGGTGTTAAGTTATTTTAATAATCAACAACCTGAAGAAGTTATTCAAACGATCGAAAAGATAACAAATTTAGTTGCAGATACACAATTACCTGAAGTTTTTTTATTAACGTTAAAAAATAAACTCTACAAGCAATTATTAAATCTAGGACTCCAAAATCAACATGCACTCGTTGTTAACGAAAAATTACTCAAAGCAATTGATTTTTAAAAAGAGTGATCCTTAATTATACTAAAAGTGACTTCTATTTTTAAAAATAGTGTCACCTTTTTTTATATAAAAGTCATTTTAAAATTTGAAGTAAAATTACCTACTAACCACATTAAAATATTCACAAACTTATCTATATCATTTACATTTACTTTCAGTTATAATTTGTTAGATATGGATTTTTTCAAACAGCTAAACAACAATAAAAAGGTGAAGTAACTCATTGGGTTATTTAAACTATTTTAACAAAAAGGGAGTGAGACAACATGACAGATATGACAAAAGGGAATCCAATAAAACTTATTCTATCATTTATGATTCCTATTTTAATCGGGAATTTATTCCAACAAGTTTACAACATGGTCGATACAGCAATTGTTGGTCAGTTCGTTGGCGTAAAGGCGCTTGCTGCTGTCGGTTCAACAGGGGGATTAGTCTTTTTAATTGTTGGATTTATTACAGGACTCACACATGGTTTTTCAGTCATTATTTCGCAAAGATTTGGTTCTAATGACCAAGAAGGAATCAAAAAAGCAGTGGGAATGTCTTTAATCTTATCCACTATTATTGCAGTTATACTAACTGTAATCTGTATCCTCGGGGTAAATCCAGTTCTTCGATTAATGAATACACCAGAGGATATTATTGGGTATGCCTCTTCGTTCATCACGATTTTATTTGCCGGAACGGGAGCAACAGTTGCTTATAACTTATTTGCTTCAATTTTAAGAGCACTTGGTGATAGTAAGACACCACTTTACTTTTTAATTTTAGCATCAGTTGTTAATATTATCTTAGACTTAGTTTTTATTATCAATTTCAATATGGGCGTTTCAGGAGCTGCGTTAGCAACTGTTATTTCTCAAACACTAGCAGCTGTTTTATGTTATATCTATATTAAAAAGAAAACAGATACATTAACACTTGAAAAACATCATTATGCCATTGATAAAACATTAATTAAAGAATTATTATATATCTCTATTCCAATGGCTCTTCAATATTCAATTACGGCTATCGGGGTTATGATTATTCAAGTCGCGATTAATAGTTTTGGTTCAACAACTGTTGCTGCCTATACGGCCGCTACTAAAGCAGAACAAATTGTGATGCAACCATCCATCGCATTAGGTATGACGATGGCCACATTTACAGCCCAAAACTTAGGTGCTAGAAAACTTGATCGTATCAATAAAGGTGTAAAACAAGCCTTATCTATTACACTTGTCTACAATATTTTAAGTGGATTATTTATTGTCTTCTTTGGACGCTACATTGTTTCATTATTCGTATCTGAAGGAATTACAGAAGTTCTGCCACTTTCTCAACAATACTTAAATACGGCGGCTTTATTCTATACTGTTCTTGGAACACTGTTCTTATATCGCTTCGCCTTACAAGGTCTTGGGAATGCGAAGGTTCCAATGTTCTCAGGTATTGTAGAACTTGGAATGCGTTCACTTGTTGCATTCACATTACCGGGAGCTATTGGCTTTGCTGGTATTTGTATCGCTTCGCCTGCTGCATGGATTGGAGCAACAATTTTACTTGTTGTATCGTATTATAAGATGATAACAAAATTAAAATTAACAATGGAAGAATAAAAAAATGAGTTGTATCTCTTAGATACAACTCATTTTTTATTCAAACAGATAGTTAGCCTAGCGTCGTATTAAAAGTTTGATATGTCTTAGAGTTCAAATTCAGCTGCAACTGTAATATCAGATTCTAAAGACGATAACGTTTTGATCACTCGATATTTCCCACTCGGTAATTCTTTAAAATAAGATAAATTTATCACTTCTTCATTAGTTTTATACGGGTCCAACATATATCCAATTTCAATAAAGGCGGCAGATTCATTAAAGGGTACGATGTACCATTGCCCTTCATTTTCAATTTCTAG
>JBOFCV010000079.1:0-25040 GCA_051646305.1 Turicibacter sp. | reverse complement strand
CAGATAAATATGTACCCTACTCACTTATTGATGGCGATCAAGTCGTTGCAAATGTGTCAGTCAATATCATGGATTTTTTAGTACGAGGAGAAGAAAAGCAATTTATTCAAATTGGAACGGTGATGACAGATGAGCCATATCGAAATCAAGGATTAAGCAAAGTACTGATAGAAATCGTATTAAAAGAATATGAAGAAAAATGCGATTTAATTTATCTCTTTGCCAACGATAGTGTCCTAGATTTCTACCCTAAATTCGGTTTTAATAAATCTGAGCAATATCAATATGCAATAACATTACCAAAAACAGAATATGTAAGTAAGTTGAAAAAGTTGAATATGGATCACGATTCAGATAGAGAGCTAGTTTATCAACTAGCATCTAGTACATGCTCGTACTCGAAACTGTCAATGATAAATAATCCATCATTAATCATGTTTTACGCTACTTATTTTATGAAAGATAATATTTATTATCTTGAAGAAGATGAGGTTATCATGCTTTGTGAATTTGATGAAGATGTGATTTATTTGCAAGAGCTGTTAAGCATAAAAGAGATCTCATTAGATACAATTTTAAATAAAATAATAAGCGATAATACACAAAAAGTTGTATTTGGATTTACCCCAAATCATTGTGGTACTTATGAAAAATCATTATTAAACGAACAAGATACGACCCTTTTCATTAAGCAGCAAAGTAATTTCTCATTCACCATGGAAGACTTAATGTTCCCTATTTTATCGCATGCGTAGAAGGAAAAATTATTGCCTCCGGTTAATCCAATCATGAAATATTCAAAAGTCGTACATAAAAAACGTACCAAGGTTAGAAAATTTGAATTTTTATAAAAATGAAATCCCTCGATTTACACGTAAGTTAGAATAAATTCGTGAAGCCTTAGATGAGTTAGTTCGATTAAGCAATGATAAAATTGAACGCGAATGTTATGAAGTACGTCAAAAACAAATCACAGACTTCATAAGTGCCCACAAAACGGGGATTGAAAAAGGCATTGAACAGGAACACCAACGTAATAAACCAAGAAATTTAGAGAGTGCTAAAGCCTTGTTAGAAACGGGCCTTTAACTTGATCAAATTATTAGCATCATGAAGTTAACAGAAGAAGAAATCAAAGCTTTGAAAAATAGTTGCAGACCCTTGGTACGACGGTATTCTTTAGTAGGACGTATATATATAAAAACTGCAACTTAGAAATTCTAAGTTGCAGTTTTTTATTTTATTTTAGGTTAAATTGTTTTTCGTCGTAGCCTTCTAAAATAACTAAGGCTGCTACTTTTATGATAGCTAACATACTTTTCATAAGATATTCCTCCAAGTCTATTTTTCAAAATTTAATACTATTTTTAATAAGTCTCCATCAATATGTGTTTCAACCGCGATGTTTTGTTCAGTGAATGATTTAATGATAGGTGAGTCGCTTAAGTTATATGTTGAGTCAGTTTCTTCTTTTAAAATAGTGCGTAAGATGATGGTTGGTTTATTGTATATTTTTTGAATTTCAATGTATAAGCGACTATTCTTCATGACAACTGAGCAGATTTCGTTTAATAAATCATTTAAAGAATCCGTTAATTTTGCAACGGAGATGATAGTGTAAATAGGTGCTTCATAACATCTAAATCTAATATTCATGGTATCGACACTTGTTTCAGCTGCAAATTGATCAAGAATAATATTTAAATCAACTTCTATTTTTGAATGGCTTAAGATCCAATTTTTCATATGTTCGATTGAATTTTCAGAGCTTTCTAGATGTTCTAGTGTTAAATCTTGTTTTGTTTTGGCGATTTGTTGTTCTAACATTTCAACGTCAGATAATAATGGGCTTAAATCGAGTGGGATATTTTGCGTGATAATTTCAACACGTTCTTCTATAGTGACTTCGTCTTGATTTTTTCCACCCCCAAGAACTCTTCTAAATCCTTTGATAATCCATCCAAAGATACTATTATTTAGGATGGTTGCCATGAATCCTTGTACGAATGGTTGCTTGATGAATAGCATGTGGATAACTGTTGCAAGTGCTAATGCTCCCCAACAGATATAACTGATGGCAGGTACTAGTGTGCTAATGTATTCGCTTGGAACAAAATATTTAAGGGTTTCTGCTAGGTAACCTGTTTGAGTAAAAATGACAAGTAATGGTGAGAAACATACAGCAAATATTGTTCCGCCTAAGAAGATGGCGCGAATTTCTAGTGGTGTTTTTAGTAGATATTTAACGGCTTTCCAGTCGGCTACCCAGTTAAATGGTAATAATAGTGTGACAAGGGCTGCAATACTAACGGTTAAGATGATGTAGGGAATTGTTGCAAAAACATATATGTCTTCCTGCCCCATATTGTAGTAATGCATTAGCGTACCGAGTGGATCTAAGTTGGTTGGAACACCGTAAGTTACAGTTAAATTTTTAGGATAATCAGTATCGTGAGGATATTGAGTTAAGTTGTTTTTTAAGACTTTTTCGTCAACTCCGTGAGCAGATTCAATGGTAAGTTGACCAAATTCATCAAATACTAAAGTGAAATAAGCGAGGTAGTTATCCATTGCGTCACCCGTTGTTAAATCTTTTAATAATTCTCCATTGCGTGACATGACTTCACCGCTTGCATTACTCGCATAATAGTCTAGCTCGCCTAAAACGCCATTGAGTTCCTGTTCGTAATACCATAAATCATCTGCTTGGGTTTCACTAGTTGATTCATTATTTAACTCTGAATAGTTGGCTAAGTAAGTGCTGCTTTTAATGAATGAATCGCTAAGTTGCCAATATGTTAAATGATTTGAGTCCATGGTCTTTACGTGATCGGTAATTTTTTGATAATCGTTTGTTGTGAAATAGGCTAGCCCTCCGATGGTCAGTGCCAAGATTGTATATGTAAATAAACGTTGAATAAGTAGTTTAACACCAGTCTTCATAGTATCTCTCCTTTAAAATTGGTTAATGCCGTGTTGGTATAGTATTAATATATCAAAAACTTATTAAGAAAAGAGAAACTATTTCTTAAGATTTTCTTAATATACAAGTTGGAAGTGGAGAAAGGTATTAATTTATAATGGATATATTATTAACAAAATAAAAAACGACCCTCGTCGTTTTTTTTATTTTACAGAGACAGTATTAGTATCTGACAAATTAAAATAATTATTTTCTGAAAATTCTTAATATAAATAATGATATAACTGAATAACTGCTAAAGTTGTTACAAAGACACCAAATATTAAGTTAATTAATATCATTTTTTTATTTTGATTACGTAAATAGTTACATCAACAGCTACTTAATACAGATAGGCCAAGAATTAAATTTAATAAATAACAGGCAAGTGTTTCAGTAGTTAATTTCAAGCAGAACATTAGAATAACAATGATAATGAGTGTAGCACTTAAAATATCAATATTTTTAATAGGGTTCATTTGAAAGTTCTCCTATCTTTTTATAACACCAATTATTATAAGGTATTGAGGTTAACTACACTATTCAGTTATCAATAATAAAAAACGCTACTCAAACAATGAGTGCATCTCATTAGGGACAACAGTAACATTTTGAATTTGATATTCCCCATTTACTTCATCAGCGACAAAATGTACGAGTAATAACGTGCCATTATGAAATGATAAAGTTTCGTATAAATTAATGCCTGTTCCCCTCAGACCATTTGCATCGTTCCCTGATTTCTTTTTAAGCACTAACTGATAAAAATCTTGTTCAGTTATTTTATCTTGACTATACTCATGAAATAGAGAGTTAAATAACGTATAATCTGCGATTTCAAGGTAGTGATCTAATAAGATAGCTGTATGAGATGGTGAATCAGGTTTTAATATATTTCCCTGACTACAGCCCCCAAGACATATAAGTGAAGTAAGTAAATAAACTATTATCGATTTCTTCATATAACTCCCCAGATTATTTTTTAAATATATTATACACTCCAATCCAATATTTAACAAATAAAACAAAATATTTACATTTTAATGATATAATAAAAAGGTTAAATTAAAAAATAAGTCGTACAAAATTATAACTTATTTTATACGTACTTATTTTTGTTGGGACTATTTTTATAATGGATTGAGACAAATTAATAAATTTATATTAGGGGGAGCAGAATGAAAAAACGTTACTATATGATGTTATTGGTGCTTATTGTTGTGATAGCACATTTGAAATATTTATTAACCGGACAACCGATGGTCATTTTTGGAGATAATGTTCAACAATTGTTACCCTTTTACTATCATGGTTGGGATCTTGCTCATAGTGGTAGTTTGAACTTATGGGATTGGACGCATGGATTAGGGGCAAGTACGCTATCTCATGTATACTATTTTATTACTTCCCCTTTTTTTTGGATAAGTACTATTTTCCCAAGAGCTATGATGCCCCAAGTATTTCTTTATTTATATATAATTAAGTTATCTTTACTAGCTATCTTTAGTTTTTTATGGTTAACACAGTTAAATAAAAAAAATAGTATTTCGTTTATTGGAGCTATTATTATTACCTTTTCAGGATGGGTATTAACCTACTATCATTATTTTTTCTTTTTGGATGCATTTTTACTTTATCCGCTTGTTTTGTATGGAATTGAACGATACAGAAAAGAGAAAAAAATAGGAGTTATGGTTGGAGCAATTGCATCATTAACAGTTATTAATTTTTATTTCTCGTATTCACTAATTCCGTTTGCGATGTTGTATTCTTTATTTAGAAATGTGTTAGTTTACCGCGGAAAAGCTATTATTTATGCGCAATTAAAAGTTATTGGTTTCTATTTATTAGGAATTGGGTTGGCGGGTCTCGTATTAGTTCCATCAGCACTTATTATTTTGCAAACACCACGTTTGGGTGAGAGTGGTTTAACCTTAACTTCAATGTTAACAGTGAAGCAATTATACCGTTTTGTTACAAGTATCTTTATTCCTGTTGGACATCGAGTTGATCCTAATTACTTGATACCATTTAGATTTGATCAGGGTGTAGGTTGGGGTGGTGGTGCTTCACTATACGCTTCAATGCTTGTACCTATATGTGTTCCACTGATTTTATTCATTAAAGATAAACGCGAAAAAGTTATTTATATTTTGTTTGGAAGTATCCTATCAGTTTTCTTGTTGTTTAAAGTGTTTTATCTGTTATTTCAAGGGTCACTTGAAACACGTTGGCTGTATATGTTTACGTTCTTATTTGTGCTGATGGTCACACGATTCTTAGATTTATATTTTGAAAATAAAAATGAAATGCAATCTAATAAAACACGATTTATCTTTATTGGATTAGGATTGTTAACCCTAGCGATTGTCTGGGGATTATCGTTTATCACCTACCAAAAACAATGGAATACAAGCGAACAAGAGTTAATGTGGTTGAAGAACAATTGTATATCAAGTGCATTATTTATTATTTCATATGTTATTGTTTTGATTGCAAATAAGTTAAAGTATCGAGAAGTATTATTAGCTATTATTTTGACGGTAGAGTGTTTGCTTTCATTTAAAAATTTATTATCAACTGATGCTCCATTGACCAAAGAAGGGGTAGAGTATGGGCAAGTAGAAAGATCTCATTTCTTTGAGGAATTGGAACAAATGGATGATAGTTTCTATCGTGTGGAGTTCAACGCAAATGGATTTTCAGATAATAACCTACCAATGTCGAGTAACTTTTCCGGATTTAGATTTTATACATCTGTTTTCCAGTACAGTCAAGATGCTTTTTTAAGTCAGTTTAAAGTGGCGCAATGGGCAACGTCACGTGTACATGGAAAAGAAAATATTCTTAATCTGTTATCGTATAAGTATTTTGTTGATTTTATGGGAGATGCTAATGCGCCCTATGGATTTGAATACTTTACACATGTTCAAGGGATTCCAGTTTATAAAAATAAGTATGTAAGTGAACTAGGATTTACATTTAAAAAGACGATGAGTGAAACGGAATTTAATAACTTAACACCATTGGAGCAAAATCTAATTTATCCAAATTATCTAATCGTACCAGATGAGCTTACTGAACAAAAAGTCAGTGACATTAATCCAATGAACAGTTTAGAAACTATTTTATTTGAGGCACAGCCAGGTGCGTATGAGTTTAAATTTGAGGAAACAAAACAAGATGTTATGCTTTATTTAGAAAACTTTGGCTCACCTAAATTAAAAGTTGTGGCTTATCTAGATGAGAACATCGTTTATGAAGAAGAGATGTATCAATTTGACTTTGCAGGTTGTTATATAAATGTTCCATTTAATAAAATTGCTGTGACTGTGAATAGTATCGATGACGGATTAGGGTTGTTAAATATTTATTTAGATGAAAAATTAGAAAGATATGAACCAGTATATGAAGCTCGCAGAAACGAGTCTCTAGTTGTAACAGAATTTAATAATGATAAATTAAAGGGATCAATCGAAATTAAGGATGAAACAAAATGGTTATATACGTCTATTCCATATGATAAAGGATGGAAAGTGATCGTTAATAATCAAGAAGTAACACCAATTAAAGTCAATCAAGGATTTATCGGGCTTCAATTAGATCCAGGTATGCATGAAATTGAATTTAGTTTTTATCCTTCGGGATTAAATGTAGGAATAATATTATCACTAGGTAGTGCAATTATATTGGTAGTGATTAATTTATTAAAATGTCGCAGTCAAAAGATAAAATAAATTTCAAACCAAAAGGCAGACGCTAGTCTGCCCTTTTTTATATTAATTTTCTTTCCGATACTGTGAGGGGGTGCAGGTTTTATATTGTTTAAAGGTTTTAATAAAGTAGCTAAAGTTATCAAAACCAACGCTAAAACAAATATCCATTATTTTATCATCGGTTGTGAGGAGAAGTTTGGTGGCAGCTTCGATGCGATGTTGGTTAATGTAGTCAATCGGTGTTTTTCCAGTTACGGATTTGAAAAATCGGCAGAAGTATTGGGTGTTCATATTGATCTCACTGGCAATTTGATCAATATATATTTTTTGAGTGTAATTTTCTTCTATAAAAAGAAACACTTTTTTCATAAGTTGTAATTTATAATCTTTAGATTTTGATGTGATATCACGATTCATAAGAAATTGATTTTCTTTTGCCATGTAGGATAACAGTTTATAAAAACTAGCTTTAATACTTAATTGATACCCAATATGTTTTTCCTGATAACAGTCGATCATTTCAATCATTTCAGTGATAAACTTTTGACCGAATATTGACTGTTCATCAATGATTAAGGGAAGTTTTAGTTTGTTTTGTATGAGCGGATCAAGATAATGGATTTGACAATAATCGTAAAGTGAACTACTAAGTAATGATAAATCAAATACAATAGCAAAATGTTTTGAAGGTTTATTTCCAATTGAAGTAATAGAATGGATTTCTCCACTATTAATACAAATACATTGACCAGGAGTTAAAGTGAGACTTTTCATATTGACGATGAGTTCAAACTCTCCTTCAGTCACATAGAGGATTTCTACCTCTTGGTGCCAATGTGAATTAACAGAATATAGACCTGTTTTATCAGTATGGGTGTAAACATGGAACGGAAATAATGCATTCCCATGGGTTGAATTTTCTTTTAAATTATTGTAATTCATGGTGTCCTCCGAAGGTTAAAAGTGAAAATAATGTTATTTTAAGATAAAATACTGCAAGTTTATTCAGATAAAAGTATATAAAATATTATTATATGACAACGCTATTATTTTATCAATGAATAATCATTGTCTATATACAAACAGAAATGTTTTTTATATGATTCGTCCTACTAAAAGTATGACATGTGTAAAAAAGTAAGTGTGACTTATCTATTGAGGGATTAAGGTAGCAACATTTAAAGGTAAAAAAATAAATGCGACTACCATTATGAGAAGAGAAAAAATCAGTTGAGATTGTGCAGCATGAGAAAGAGGCTAAAGTATATGAACAAAAAATGGTGGCATGATTCGGTCGTTTATCAAGTTTATCCGCGTAGTTTTAAAGACAGTAATCAAGATGGAATGGGTGATATTCAAGGAATCATTTCGAAATTAGATTATTTGAGTAACTTAGGGATTGATGTGATTTGGTTAAGTCCTGTGTATAAATCGCCCCAAGTTGATAATGGATATGATATTAGTGATTATTGTGATATTGATTCTGAGTTTGGAACAATGGATGATATGAAATTGTTAATTAAAGAGGCTGGTATTCGAAATATTAGTTTAATTATGGATTTAGTTGTGAATCATACGTCGGATGAGCATGAGTGGTTTGTTGAGTCAAAAAAGAGTTTAGATAATATATATCGCGATTATTATGTGTGGCGTGATCCTGCAGTTGATGGGGGTGTACCAAATGAGATGCGCTCAAACTTTGGGGGGAGTGCTTGGACATTTGATGAGACGACAGGCCAGTATTATTTGCATTTACATGATAAAAGGCAACCTGATTTAAATTGGGATAATGTTTTGTTACGAGAAAAAATATATGAGATGATGAATTTTTGGTTAGATCTTGGCATTAAGGGATTCCGTATGGATGTTATCGAGTTAATCGGTAAAGATGCGGATAAACTAATAACGGCAAATGGGCCCAACTTACATCCGTATATTCAAGAGATGAATCAAAGAACTTTTGGTCATCGAGATGTTTTAACAGTTGGAGAAACATGGGGAGCGACAACTGAAATCGGAAAATTATATAGTGACCCAATGCGTCAGGAATTATCGATGGTTTTCCAGTTCGAAGTGATTGGTTTAGATAAACAAAAAGGGAAACGTAAATGGGATTTAGCTCCGCTTGATTTCTTAGGATTTAAACAGACCTTCACAAAATGGCAAGTTGAGTTATTTGAAGAAGGTTGGAATAGTTTGTTTGGAAATAATCATGATCTGCCGCGGATGGTTTCAAGATGGGGAAATGATTCAAAGTACCGTGTTGAATCAGCGAAGATGTTAGCTTTGATGTTACATATGCAAAAAGGAACGCCGTATATTTATCAAGGTGAAGAAATTGGAATGACCAATGTAAAATTCAAGTCAATTGAAGAGTATAACGATATTGAATGTTTGAATATGTACAAAGAACGAATGGCGCAAGGATTTAGTGAAGAAGAAATTATGAACTCTATCTATGCAAAGGGACGTGATAATGCACGTACACCAATGCAATGGGATGCATCGGATAATGCTGGGTTTACACAAGGTATACCGTGGCTTCAAGTCAATGAAAATTACAAACGTATTAATGTGCAACAAGCCTTAAGTGATAAGCATTCAATCTTCTATTTCTATCAAGATTTAATTAAGTTAAGAAAAGAACATGATGTAATTAAATATGGGGTGTATCAATTAATTCTTGAGACTCATCCTGAGGTGTTTGCGTATACGAGAACATTAGATGAAGAGCAATTATTAGTGATTTGTAATTTCTATGGAAATGAAATTGAGTTAGAAATTTTGGATGGGCTAGGTAAAAAAGGGGCAGAGGTAGTCATTGCAAATTATGAAAACTGTCCTAAATTAGATAACGTGATTAAGTTACGTCCCTATGAAGCAATAGTGTATAAATTAAAATAATAATGAGCGAGATACTGATATAAGTTGTAGTAGCTAAGCAGTTAAGCTTTTCAATCTGCAACCATTTATTTAGATTATTTTGTTTATTAGGATATAGAGGTGAGAGCATGAAGAAGAATTATACAGTTATAAGTGAAGAGATACTAAAACATATTGGTGGGAAAGAAAATATTGTGAGTGCTGCACATTGTGCCACACGGTTAAGACTGGTATTAAAAGATGATTCATTAATCAATATTAACGCAATCGAGGCAATGGACATTGTTAAAGGAAATTTCAAGAATGCAGGTCAATTCCAAATTATTTTAGGTCCTGGTATCGTGGATGAAGTGTATAAAGAATTACAAAAAATAGCGGACTTATCGGATACAACAAAAGAAGCTCTTAAAAAAGACGCAGATAATAAATTAAATCCATTACAAAAAATTATTAAAACATTAGCAGATGCTTTCGTTCCAATTTTACCAGCCATCGTTGCCGGTGGATTATTAATGGGAATTAATAATATTTTGACGTCGCAAGGATTATTCTTTGAAGGAATGTCATTAATTCAGGCATATCCACAGTTTGCTGGATTAGCTGATTTAATAAATACATTTGCTAATACAGCCTTTGTCTTTTTACCTGTATTAATTGGATTCTCAGCAACTAAAACATTTGGTGGAAATCCGTATTTAGGAGGATTAATTGGAGCCCTGATGATTCATCCTGATTTATTAAACGGATATGGATACGGTGCAGCCGTCATTGAAGGAACAGTTCCAACTTGGGATTTATTCGGATTAGAAATTGCTAAGGTAGGTTATCAAGGAACAGTTTTACCGATCATCGTCTCATCATTCTTCCTAGCAAAAATTGAGCAAAAATTACATAAAGTGATTCCGTCAATTTTAGATAACTTATTAACACCACTACTAACCGTATTTATAACAGGAATCTTAACCTTTGTTATGATTGGTCCTGCCATGCGTGTTGTAGGAGATAGCTTAACATTCATCTTGATGTGGTTATTTACCAACTTAGGACCTCTAGGTGGCGCAATCTTTGGACTTACATATGCTCCAACGGTTGTAACCGGAATGCACCATAGTTTCTTAGCCGTTGAAACACAATTACTTGCAGATATTGCCCATACAGGCGGATCATTCATCTTCCCAGTTGCAGCGATGTCAAACGTAGCACAAGGTGCGGCAGCACTAGCCGTTGTCTTAATCATGAAAAATGATACAAAAATGAAAAGTTTAGCTTCAGCATCAGGATTATCAGCCTTACTTGGAATAACTGAACCTGCCATCTTTGGCGTAAACTTAAAATTACGTTATCCATTCTACGCAGCAATGATTGGAACAGCTATTGCCTCTGCGTACGTAACAATGGTTAAAGTTTTAGCCGTTTCACCAGGTCCAGCAGGATTACCAGGAATCATCGCCATTCGCCCAGAATCAATGATGAATTATATCATTGGGATGATAATTGCTGTTGTATCGACGATGATTATCACGATCATATTTGCAAAATTTAACGCTAAAAAAACAAAATAATCAGATAAAAGTCTAACATATTAGTTCCATTCTAATATTTTAGACTTTTAATTTTAGATAGAATATGGCATTATTAATAATCAAGTGATTCATTTTGGTTAAAGCGATAAAGGTATGTGTACACAAAAAAAATTATTTTGAAATTTTTAGCATCTAACGATAATGGGGGAGCATTCATATGAAATATTTTAAAATGAATTTATCACAATTGTTTAATGTGACATATATGGGACAATGCAAGTTCGATGAGGATTGGGTGCATTTTGCAAGGCGTACGGATACGTATGTTTTATATTTTGTTAAAGAGGGTGACCTTTTTATTGAAGAAGAGGGAACTAAATATCATGTGAAAGAAGGGGAATATCTGTTATTAGAACCTAATAAATTTCATGTGGGTTATAAGTCCTCAGCCATTACGTACTATTTTATTCATTTTACCAACTCTGATTTTACGTGTATGGGTGACTACACATTAGAGATGGTGGAAAAGGATATTGTGAGTAGACGATTAGTTTCGTTAGCAAGTGATATTACGACGTCTGATTATCAGGAAGATTCTGTGGGTATGATTCCTAAATACCACAAGTTACAGAATAATTTTGATATTTATAGTCTATTAGATGCGGCTTGCTATGAGTTAAATCAAAAAGGGGAAAACTATAAATTATATTCGATTTTAATTGCGAATCAAGTGTTAATTAAAATGAATCGATTATTTAATGCGGAGGCAGTCGGCACGATTAGTCAAAAATCATACTCAACCGTTAAGAAGCTTATTCGATTTTTAGAGGCAAATATTGAAAATAAAATTGCCATTAAAGAAATCGAAGCGTACATGGATTTAAATTACAATTATCTTAATCGTATTTTTAAATGTGGGACTGGTTTTACGATTAAGCATTATCTCAATATTATAAGAATTCAACATGCCCAAAAGTTAATTCGAGAAACAACGTTAACATTTACTGAGATTTCTGAGCGTGTTGGCATTGATGATCCTTTTTACTTCAGTAAATTATTCAAAACAAAAACTGGATTAACGCCAACCCAATATAAAAAAGAAACCTATTATGCTGATTTAGAGTAATTTTAATTTATGAAGTAGGAGGATGGCGATTCCGCTGCATCTAAAATTACACGATATCGCCAACTCAAATTTAATGCGGAAAAGTAAAATACAGGGCGCGCTTATATTTTAAATGCTCTGATTAAATCGTACCTATTTTGAAATCTAAGCGTTACACTCCTATTAGACAAGAACTATTATTTTATATTTGAGCACATAGTTTGCTAAAATACATTCTAAGATTATAATAGTAAAAACCATTATTCCAGACGAGATAATGGTTTTTTTAGTATTGATAAAATCTAGGATAGGCTCTTATCATCCAACTAAGACAGTTACAGGATATGATTATTTTTGACTTAATGTACTTTAATCACAACATAAGACAGTGTTATAATTTAACACATATCAGAAGAGGGGGGATTTTATGATTACTTTACCAACTCATATTATTGCAGCGGGGGCTATTATTTTTAATGATAATTCAGAAATCTTAATGATAAAAAATCCTCGTAAAGGTTGGGAATATCCTGGTGGAATGATTGATTGTGGTGAAACACTGATCCAAGGTCTTAAACGAGAAGTAAAGGAAGAAACGGGCATTGAAATAAATATTATTAAAATGATTGGGATGTATTCAAATATTAAAACTCAACCTGGATACAATGGAGTCAAAGAAATTCCAACAACCTTAATCATGGACTTTATTTGTCAATACGATTCGGGCCTACTATCTACAAGTGAGGAAAGTTTAGAAATCGGATGGTTTTCAAGTGAAGAGGCATTAGCACGAATTAATCCTCGTCAAAAATACCGACTTGAAGCAGCGCTAAAACAACAAAATGGAATTATCTTTACTGGTTTTGAATTCGATGATGAGTACGAAGCTATTATTCATGAGGAGCATCTAATCAAAAATGAATAGAATGAAGGATGTAAATTAAATCATATAGTTGATAAGTTTGAAAATTAAGTAGATATTCTCTTTATTTTCTAGACTAAATAATCTGATTTATAGTGAATGACGAGTAGAAAAAATATTTTAGATCATGATAATTTAAATATTTTTTAAGTGTATTAGACCGGATCATAGGTTAGGTAATTAATATAGAATGAGAAATGATTTGTTTTAATGATTATGTTAATTTGAAAGCAGTTATCTTAACTTTAGGCAATTAGTGTTGCATTTAATAATAGATATCCGTAGAATATAATTATAAATAATAATATTTTGTGTGATATTTTCACACGATATGATTTTGTTCGTAGAGCATGAACAACTAAAATAAAAAAAGCTCAATATATAAGTCCTACTAAATTTTTCGTCTTTATAAAATTTATAGTAGGACTATAAGATATCGTCGTACCAAAGCATTTAAGATTCTAGCACTGCACCTATTAATATGAAATATTTATCGCTTTGTATATAGATGATTCTATTCGTAGAGCACGACTAGCTAAAACAAAAGAAAGCTCAATGGATGAAAATTTACTGCCCCTTTTTAAGGTGTTGTTTTTTTTAGGGGCTATTATGACCTAAGATTAAATTAGTTTTATTCACACGACATTTTTACGCAGATTATTTTATACAAGACTATTCTGAAATGTTAATTAAACAGTCAAGACCAGATGTTATGTTTATTTTAACTATAGATAGGATTGATTTTGCTATTCCATTCCGTTCACATAGAGCACATTCCAATGTCAAAGTTGATTTGAGGATAGTGCAATAAAATAATGGTGATATTTAACATAGTTAAATAAATGAAAATATGTTGTAAGTTTTAATCAATTTAGCATATAATAATATTGAGGAAGTATTGTCCTCATCATACCAATGAAGTATGTTGCCTTTTCAGAGGGTGCATATAGAGGTACTAGGAGGGTTAGTGTATGAGCCTGTTTCTGAATAGGGATAATTCCCGAAGAAAAAAATACACATCAAGTTGATTATCTAAAACTCTGATATTTCAGAGTTTTTTTTTATAGGAGATAAATAAATGGGGATTTTAAAGGAAACGATTGATAGCTATGACTTATTATGTAAAAATGACTATATTTATCATTTGAGCGATGGTAGAGAGTTAAAAATTATATTCAAAAAAGAAAATTTTCCACATTTATTAGGATTACATAAATTGTTAGATATTGAAATTCTAAGAAAACACAGCCAGAAAATTATTTCTGCCAATAGTGTTTATAGAGATTTAAAAAGAGGATTACTTACGTATACGGATGTTTCTAATAGCGTGCATTTCTATGAAATAGAGAATAGGTTTATGTATATCAATGAATTAGATTCATTACTATTTGATCGGATTGTACTAGATTTTGATAAAACTAAGATAGCAACTAAAATAACAGCTACAATTTTATTATATAGAAAAATAGATCATAAATATGTTCATCTAGCTTTAGTAAAAGCAGTAGATGGTAGTTATGTGCCTCAAACTTTATTGGTTCAAGGAAATCGATACTATGTAGATAATCAGAAAGAGTTAATAATAACCAAGCTAACAATAAAAAATAGAGGTAGGGTTATTGAGGAATTTAATTATTAAAAGAAGTCTATTCAATAGGTTTTTTTTTGTAAAAATATATTTAAAATTCTACTAAGTGGATTTAACAAGTTTTTCTTCTGAATTTTAAATCACCCATATGTAATCGGTTTAACAATATTAGAAAGGTGGAATTTTTCCATACTTAAATAAAAGCTCCATTTTAATTTGTTAGTCTCCATGTTATAACTTGATTATCTCATTTGATAGAAGAGAGTCTAAAAAGATAATAAGTATTTAAAATATATAGCGTGATAATTAGGAGGAAATAATAATGGAACGTAAATGGTGGCATAATTCAGTCGTTTATCAAATTTACCCACGCAGTTTTAAAGATACAAATGGAAATGGTGTTGGAGATTTACGCGGGATCATCGAAAAATTAGATTATTTAAAAGAACTTGGAATTGACGTAATCTGGTTATCTCCAGTTTATAAGTCACCAATGGATGACAATGGTTATGATATCGCTGATTATCAAGATATTGCTCCTGAGTTTGGAACGATGGCTGATATGGACGAATTAATCGCAAAAGCTAATGACCGTGGTATTAAATTAGTCATGGACTTAGTTGTGAATCATACATCTGATGAGCATCCTTGGTTTATTGAAGCGAAAAAATCAAAAGACAACCCGTACCGTGATTACTATGTATGGCGCGATCCAGCTGAAGATGGTGGGGTTCCAAATGATATTGGTTCAACGTTCTCAGGTCCAGCTTGGAATTATGATGAAACGACAGGACAATACTATTTCCACTTATTCTCAAAACGTCAACCTGACTTAAACTGGGAAAATCCTAAAGTACAAGAAGAAGTTAATAGCTTAATTAACTTCTGGTTAGCAAAAGGAATCGGTGGATTCCGTATGGACGTTATCGACTTAATCGGTAAAGAAGTCGATAAAAAAATCACTGGAAATGGTCCGCGTTTACACCCATTATTACAAAACATGAACAAAGCATCATTTGGAAATTATGATGTGTTAACAGTTGGTGAAACTTGGGGAGCAACACCTGAAATTGCTAAACTATATTCAGACCCTAAACGTAACGAATTATCAATGGTCTTCCAATTTGAGCATGCTTCAATCGATTGGCATCCACACGAAGGAAAATGGCGTCCAACAGCGTTTGATTTCTTAAAATTCAAACAAGTGATGAGCAAATGGCAAACCTCATTAAATGGTGAAGGTTGGAACTCATTATTCTGGAATAATCATGATTTACCACGTATCGTTTCTCGTTGGGGAAATGACAAAGAATACCGCGTAGAAACAGCTAAAATGTTAGCAACTATTTTACACGTAATGCAAGGAACACCTTATATTTATCAAGGTGAAGAAATCGGAATGACAAACGTTAAGTTTGATTCATTAGATGAATATAACGATATCGAAACACATCAATTCTATCGTGATAATATTAAAAAAGGTTATACACATGAAGACATGATGGAAGCTATTTGGAAAAACGGGCGCGACAATGCTCGTACACCTATGCATTGGGACGCAACAGAAAATGCAGGATTTACAAATGCAACGCCTTGGCTAAAATTAAATCCAAATTATACAACTATCAACGTTGCTGATGCATTAGCAGATGATAATTCAGTATTCCATCACTATAAAGCATTAATCAACTTACGTAAAAATAGCGAATTTAAAGATTTAATCGTGTATGGAGCATACGAATTATTACTACCTGATCATGAACAAGTCTTTGCATACACGCGTACTCACGAAGGACGCACCTTATTAGTGGTATCAAACTTCAGTGAGTTAAACACAGAAGTAAGTCTTGCTGGTGTTGTTAAACAAACGATTTTATCAAACTATAAAGACTCATCTAACAACTTATCAAGCTTAGCTTTACGACCATACGAAGCAATTATATTTGAATTGGTTTAAGTTAAATTCGATTAAATAAATATAAGAAATCCCATCAAAGATGTTAATATCTTTGATGGGATTTTTGTATGTAGAAGGACGATACGACATAAAAGAGGAGGAACCCTTTTTATCTAAACCGTTTTGTTGTAGTGAAGAGTATAGATTAATGTGAGTGTAAATTTAATAGTAATAAGTATTGAAATAATGAATAGGCACGTCATATTTTTCATAAATACAGCTGTAGTCCATAATAAGGCTAATAGAATATAATTCATAATTTGTGAAACCGAATGAGCGGTTTTTTCTCTAATTTGGACGAGTCTCTCATCTTTTTCTAATAGTTTCATTTCTTTAGCTATTTTTGAATTCACAGAATTTCCAGTATTTTTTAACATATAATAACTCCCGATAATAATTGCAATGCCTCCCAAACCACTAATAATTACAGCAGATTGAGATTTAAATATAAACATTGCTAATAAAGATAATACGACTCCTAAGGATGCTAAAATAATTCCAAATCTTTTTTGTTTGTTTTTTCTCATTTTTCTTCCTCCTCATAAATAAAAATATCTTCAATGTTCATTTCAAAAAAACGTGCAATTTTAAATGCCAGAATGATGGACGGATTATATCTACCATTTTCTAATGATCCAATAGTTTGTCTTGAAACTTCTAAGATGTTTGCGAGTTCTTCTTGCATGATACCACGTTCTTTTCGTATTTCCTCTAATCTATTCTTCACAATACAACTCCTTTCCATTGGTCAGAATTATTTATATTATCATGACTCTTGAAAATTAAAATTTAAGAGAAAATATGAATTAAGATTAGTCTAAAGAGCCACTACCTTAGTAGCGTAGAAAAGGCGGATAAAAAGTAGGTGTGTCACTATATTAATATTTTTTACTAATAGGTGGAATAAGTACATATATGGAAAATATCTACATTAACAACGCTTACATTTCGTGTTATAACTTATTTATCGGTGTGTAACCGGTTAACATGGTTTAAATGAAGGTAAAATAAATAATAGAAACAAGGGGGAAATGGAAATGAAAAAGTTGTTATTAATGTTTACTGCAATCTTTGCAGTGGTTGGATTAGTTGGCTGTGGTAATGAGGGGACATCAGGAAATACCTCAAAGAATTCAAATAAAGTTGATGATGGGCGAGTTGAAATTAAATTATGGCAAGATAATGATAAATATGCTGAAGCAATTATTCCTAAAATTGAAGAGGCGTTACCTCATATTAAAATTGTTTATGAGAAAGTGGCAACGGGGGGAGCTGCAGAGAAATTAGATTTAGATGGGCCTGCTGGTCTTGGTCCAGATATTATGTGGAACACACCGGAATCAATGGCCAAAGCTATGCAATCAGGTATTTTATTACCTCTTGGAGAAAAGCTATCGACATCGATTCAGGAACGTGCGTTAGATGGATCAGTTCAATCTGTTACAGCTAACGATACTGTTTATGGATTACCTATCTCTGTTGAGTCATTAGCATTAGTGTATAATAAGACATTACTAGAAGAAAACGGATTAGAAGTCGCGACTACGTTTGAACAAATAATAAAAGATTCAAAAACGTATAATGACTTTAAAAATAATAAATTCTTACTTCGTTTTCAGTCATGGGAAACGTATCATTCTTTAATCTTTTTAACAGCAGCGGGTTATGAATTGTTTGGTCCAGATGGATATGATATAGATTCAGTCAATTTAAATACCCCAGAAGTTATTGAAGGGTTAAAACAACTTCAAAAAGTACAAGAAATTTTACCGATTCCTTCAAAAGAGTTAACATGGGAAACTGTAAATGGTGAATTTGTTAAAGGATTAGTTCCATATATGATTACTGGTCCTTGGGCATTTGAAGATATTCAAAAAATAAATGAAGAAGATAAATTTGAGTGGGGAGTAACAACAATTCCTACAATTGATGGAAATCAACCGCGAACGTTTTTAGGTAACATCACGGCAACAATTTCTGCTTATACTAAACATCCAGAAGAGGCGCGTGAAGTGCTTGAATTTATGGGGTCTGATGAAGGATTACAAGTGATGTATGATGTGATGGGAAAATTGCCGGCATTAAAAGACTTATCTAATATCGAAGGTGTAATGGATGATCCATATTTAATGGGGGTAAGTGCGCAAGCGCAATATGCGTTCCCAATGCCAATGGTTGGAGAATTACCATTCTTCTATGATGTGGCTGATGTGATGTTCCAATCAGTATGGGATGGATTAACAACACCAGAAGAAGCGGCAGCTAAAGCAGAAAAAGATTTCTATACGACAGTTGAAATTTCAAAATAATTTGAGAATATGAGTGGGTATTAATAAAATCTCCTATCAGTAGCTTAGCTACTGATAGGAGATTTTTAATTAGATTGCTTGAAAAAATTAATATAAATAAAGGATAAAAGTGTAAAAAATCCATATCTATATTTTTTTTACATTCACACATTTTGAGATACATGATATAAAATAATTACAACTAGAAAACGTTTACTTTTTATAAGGTGGGGACCAAATTTTGATGAGTTTACAAAATAGGAGGGTACATGAAATGAAAAAGTTCTTATTAATGTTTACTGCAATCTTTGCAGGAATGGGATTAATTGGATGTGGAAATGAAGGGGCATCAAGCGACAAAGTGGCTAAAGGTGATGATGGAAGAGTCGAGATTAAATTATGGTTAGACAAAGATGTTTATGCAGAGGCGTTAATTCCTAAAATTGAGGAAGCATTACCTCATATTAAAATTGTTCACGAGAATGTAGCATTGGGAGATGCTTCAAATAAATTAGAATTAGACGGTCCAGCAGGACTTGGCGGGGATGTTATTTTCCATACACAAGAGTCAATGGCAAAAGCTTTCCAAACAAATGTCTTATTGCCACTTGGAGAAGATTTAACAACATTTGTTAACGATCGATCTTTACCAGGAACTTTGAATTCTGTTATTTATCAAGATACATTGTATGGTGTTCCTATTTCAGTTGAATCACTTGCATTATTCTACAATAAAACATTATTAGAAGAAAACGGATTAGAACTTGCAACGTCTTTTGAACAAATTATAGAAGAAGCAAAAACGTACAATGATTTTAAAGCTAATAAATTCTTGCTACGATTTGAACCATGGAATACGTATACAGCCAACATGTTTTTAACCGCAGCGGGATTTGAGTTGTTTGGACCAAACGGAGATAATCCTGAGTTAATTAACTTAGATACGCAAGCGGTTATTGATGGATTAACGATGTTTAAACAATTACAAGAAATCTTACCGATTCCATCTAAAGAGTTAAGTTGGGATACTGTTTTCGGAGAGTTTGCAAAAGGGACTGTACCGTATATGATTAATGGTCCATGGGCGATTGAAGAAGCGAGACAAATGGCACAATTAAATGGATTTGAGTTTGGTGTAACAACGATTCCGACAATTAATGGGGTTCAACCACAACCGTTCTTAGGAAATATTACAGCAACAATTTCTGCTTATACGAAACATCCAAAAGAAGCGCGTGAAGTTCTTGAATTCATTGGTTCGGATGCTGGATTACAAGTAATGTATGATACGACAGGAAGATTACCTGCGTTAAAAGATGTTTCTGTGATTGAGGGTGTGACGGAAGATCCCTATTTAATGGGTGCGAATGATCAAGTTAAAATTGCAAAACCAATGCCAATGCTTGGGGAGTTAAACTACTATTATGAAGTAGGGGATATTATGTTCCAATCAGTATGGGATGGATTATCAACGCCGGAAGTTGCAGCAGAAAAAGCGATGAGAGATTATAAAAATACATTAGAAATTACTAAATAGCCTTCCAGGGAATGACATGAGTTGTTGTGTCGATTAAAATATAAAAACTAGTGCCTAGATATTAATTTAGGTACTAGTTTTTTTGTAACTTTTAATAGAGAAGGGATGATCAATGCGAAGAGATAACTCACTTGTATATTTAATTAAAAATGAAAGCGGTAGTAAAGTTTGTGAAAAATATCTTAAATGTAATAATTTTCGTATTTGTTTAATATATCTATAGTGTAAGGATTTGATGTACTAAACTAAAAAGATGGGGATGAGCTGAATATGAATGAAAAAAAGATTGAAGAACAAGAAATTAAAAAAGCTAACTGGACTAATGAAGAAATCGATACTCATGTTGATGAATTAGTTCAAAATGCATTAGTCGCATTAGATGAATTTGAATCTTTTGATCAAGATGCTGTTGATTATATCGTCGCTAAATGTTCTGTTGCTGGACTTGACCAACATGGTGTTTTAGCAGAAGCGGCAATTAAAGAAACAGGTCGAGGCGTCTTCGAAGATAAGGCTGTTAAAAATTTATTTGCTTGTGAATATGTCACAAGTAATCTTCGTCACTTGAAAACGGTAGGAATTATTAATGAAGATTCTTTAACGGGCATAACTGAAATTGCTGAACCGGTCGGTGTTATTTGTGGTGTCATCCCAACAACAAATCCAACGTCTACTGTTATATTTAAGTCATTAATTTCATTAAAAACAAGAAATCCAATTATTTTCTCATTCCATCCTTCAGCTTACGAGTGTTCAGTTCAAGCGGCAACCGTTATTAGAGATGCTGCTATCGCTGCGGGTGCTCCTAAGGATTGTATTCAATGGTTAGGAATGCGTTCAATGTATGCAACGAGTGCATTAATGAATCACACAGGCGTTGCAACTATATTAGCAACAGGTGGGAATGCCATGGTTAAAGCGGCTTACTCATGTGGAAAACCTGCTTTAGGTGTAGGTGCGGGGAATGTTCCTGCTTATGTTGAAAAAACGTGTGTATTAAAACGAACTGTTAATGATATTATATTATCTAAATCGTTTGATAATGGTATGATTTGTGCTTCTGAACAAGCGGCAATTGTTGATGAAGAAATCTACCAAGAGTTTATAGATGAGATGTGCCGCTTCAATGTTTATTTTGCAAATCCTGATGAAAAGGCTAAACTTGAAGTCTTTATGTTTGGATGTGCGGCTTATACCGATCAAATTAATGAAGCTAAATTAAATCCAGATGTAGTCGGAAGACCGGCAGTGTGGATTGCCAAACAAGCTGGATTCGATGTGCCAGAAGATACTCAAATTATTTGTGTGGAATGTGAAGAGGTTGGACCAAATGAGCCGTTAACAAGAGAAAAATTATCGCCAGTATTAGCTGTTTTAAAAGCTACGTCTACGGCTGATGGAATTGCTAAATCAGCGGCGATGGTAGAATTTAATGGTTTGGGGCATTCAGCTGTTATTCATACTCAAGATCATGATATCACCATTGAATTTGGTTTGAAATGTAAAGCGATTCGTGTGATTGAAAATGCGCCATCGACATTTGGTGGAATTGGATCGGTCTACAATGCATTTATTCCGTCATTAACACTTGGTTGCGGTTCTTATGGTCACAATTCAGTTTCTAATAACGTAAGTGCGATTAATTTATTAAATATTAAGCGAATTGGTAGACGTAATAATAATATGCAATGGGTTAAGCTTCCTCCTAAAATTTACTTTGAAAGAAACTCTATTCGATATTTAAGAGATATGAAAGACATGGAAAAGGCAATGATTGTCACAGATAGAGGAATGTATAATCTGGGGTATGTTAACAAGGTTGAAGATGTGATCAAACGCCGTCGAAACAAAGTAGATTTAGAATTATTCTTTGATGTTGAACCTGATCCAAGTATCGATACGGTTAATGAGGGTGTTGAGTTGATGCGAAAATTCCAACCAGATGTTATTATCGCGTTAGGTGGAGGCTCTTCAATGGATGCTGCCAAGGTTATGTGGTTAATGTATGAGCATCCGGAAGTAAACTTTGATGATATCAAACAAAAATTTATGGATATTAGAAAACGCGCGTTTAAATTCCCTGAGTTAGGTAAGAAAGCGAGCTTGATCTGTATTCCAACAACGTCAGGAACGGGATCTGAGGTGACGCCATTTGCTGTTATTACAGATAAGTTGGCTAATAAAAAGTATCCATTAACGGATTACTCATTGACGCCAACGGTTGCGATTATTGACCCTGAATTTGCGATGAGTATGCCAAAGTCGATTGCGTCTGATACTGGGATTGATGTTTTAACTCATGCTGTTGAAGCTTATGTTTCAATCTTAGCGTCTGACTTTACTGATGGACTGGCTAAACAAGCGGTTAAATTAGTGTTTGATTACTTAGAACGCTCCGTTACTAAGGGGAAAAATGATCCGGAAGCACGTGAGAAAATGCATAATGCTGGAACAATTGCAGGGATGGCATTCGCTAATGCCTTCTTAGGAATGAATCATTCATTAGCACATAAAATTGGTGGAGAGTGGCATGTTCCTCATGGACGTACGAATGGGATTTTATTACCTCACGTGATTCGATATAATGGGACGATTCCAACAAAGCTAAATATCTGGCCAAAAATTGAAAACTATAAAGCAGATATTAAATATATGGAATTAGCCCAGTTAATCGGATTAAATCCCAAAACTCCAGCCGAAGGGGTTAAAATGTTTGCAGATGCATGTGAAGATTTATGTAAAAAAGTTGGCGTTCCATGCAATATTAAATCTCAAGGGATTGATTTTGATGCATGGGAGGAGTCAGTACATCGAATGGCGATGAATGCTTATGAAGATCAATGTACGCCAGCAAATCCAAGAATGCCAATGGTCCATGATATGGAAGCCATTTTACGCTTAATCTATGATTATGAAACTAATTTTTAAGAAATATATAAGACGCAGTTAGTTTTGTGTTGTTTCAAAACTATTACTAAGCCTATAAGATGTTTTAATATCAGGGTGTTCAAGCTTTATACGCTGCTATAGAACATCTAGTTTTTTTACCCTGTCGTATATAGACTATTTAGCCACCAGTAGACACTCGTTGTTTCTGGTGGTTTTTTTGTTCTTAATTAATTGGTGAAATTTGAATCATAGAAAAGTTTTTAATCATATTTATTCAGTATTTTTTATGATTCTTATAATAAGTAGTACCACTAGCATAATTATTGAATAATAAGAATAAGTAATAAAAGCAACTCATTTATGGTAAAATATGTATTAACCGTTTTAGTATGTTTAAGTTGAAAGATAATTGGGGGGAATAAACTTGAAAAGAGAGTTAATTGTATTTAGTGTAGTTAGTAGCGCGATTTTAGGTGGATGTAGTAACACACCTGCCGAAGTTGAACCCATTGAGAATGAGGTTGAAATCAATCAGGACAATGTATTAGAAGAGGTAGAAAAAGAAGAAATAGTTGAAGATGTAGAAATCAATGACGAAGAGCAGATGTTTCTTTGGATGGAGGGGACGATTGAATCGATTGAAGAAACTGAAATGGGATATTTAATAACCATTGTTCCGTGGGCTGAAATTTTAGATCCTACTTTTGAAGTGTTAACCGTCACTGCTAATACAGATTTAGAAATCAAATGGAGTACATCGGGTGAAATAATTGAAATGTCACAGTTGCCAGACTATTCATTAGTGTCAGTCGATGTTGTACTATATACGACAGGGTAATAAAACTAGATATGATGGCGCAATCTATAAAGTTTAAATCCCCTGGTATCAAGATATCCTATAGACGCAGTAATAGTTTTGAAAGTCCCCAAAACTAACCGCGTCTTATATAGATGAAGAGGCAAATGAATCTAATCCAACAGGTCATATCACTAAAATGTTGTTGTTAGTTGGATAATTCGAAAGAGAGTATTAAGTGCTCTTTTTTTAGGTTTAAGTTTGGGAGTTTCTAAAGATTAATTAGATTTTTGTCTACAAGGTCCTTTATTTTTAGGATTAAATAATTTTCGAAAAGGAAAATACCTAAAATCAGCGTATGTCATAGGTGGAAGATAAAATTCAAAGATCTTCTAATCTAAATTGAAATATGAAAAGCGAGGGTTTTAGATGAAAAGAAAAGATATAGACAATGTTCATGATAAAGGATTTAAGGAATTTTATCAGCGAAAAGAGGCCATTATCGATTTAGTAGAAAATGTTCTTGGTTTAAACTTTGGAGAAAAATTAAAAGAAGAACATTTAAGCTTGATAGAGACCAAAAGCTATTATGATGAATTAAAAGAACAAGAATCTGATGTTGTCTATCTGATTAAGGTAGATGAAAAGGAAATCTTGTTGTATTTATTTCTGGAGCTACAATCAACAATTGACTACCGAATGCCGGCAAGGTTATTATTTTACATGATTGGACAGTTGCAACGATATTATCTAGGTCAAAATTTTAAACCAACCGATACGAATATGAAATTACCTGTCTTGTATCCAGTTGTTTTGTATAATGGGATAAAGCCGTGGGATGCCAGTACCAATCTACGCCACCTATTTAAAAATG
>JBOFCV010000066.1:0-28030 GCA_051646305.1 Turicibacter sp. | reverse complement strand
AAAGATATTTGTTTAATGCCAATTTTAAAAGAAGTGAATGATTTAGGTGTAAACACGTTTAGAATTGAAGGACAACATTATCAACCAGACGTGATGGGTGAGGTCGTTGCTATTTATCGTAAAGCCATTGATGAAGTTTTATTAGATACATGTAAACGCGAAGTCAATCAACGTTTACGAGAAGTTACAGGGCGTGGAATAAGCTTACAAGCACTTAACTATTAAATGAATTTTTCATAAAAGGAGTTCGATGTTCATGTCGTATATAGGACCACATAAAATTATTGAAAAGAAACAAGACTATTTAGTACCGTGTTCATATCATTTTTATCAAGATCCTCCTCAAATGGTAAGAGGGTCTATGCAATATTTATACGATAGTGAAAATCGTCAATACCTTGATTTCTTTGCGGGGGTTTCAGTGATGAACTGTGGCCACTGCAATGAAGAAATTTTAGAAAAAACAATTTCCCAAATGCGAACGCTTCAACATACAACTAGTATTTATTTAACGGAGCCCGTTGTTAATTTAGCCGAAAAATTAGCATCTGTTACACCAGGCGATTTAAAACGCACCTTTTTCTGTGGAACAGGATCAGAGGCTAATGAAGGGGCTATGTTGCTTGCAAAGCTTTATACAGGCAATAGTGAATTTATATCTTTAAACCATGGTCTACACGGACGGACAGCTCTTACCATGAGTGTAACGGGTGTTGGGATGTGGCGAACAGATCCAACACCTGTGGGTGGATGCCATTTTGCACCCAATCCCTATTGCTATCGTTGTCCATTCAAATCAACACCAGACATATGTGGATTTGCATGCGTAGAGGCAGTTGAAAATGTGATTAAAAATCATACCTCTGGAAAAGTAGCAGCAATGATTGCTGAACCGATTCAAGGGAATGGGGGAATGATTACCCCACCTCCAGGCTATTTCAAGGCCTTAAAATCGGTTTTAGATAAATATGGTATTCCTTTAATTATTGATGAAATTCAAACTGGTTTTGGCCGTACAGGTAAAATGTTTGCCATTGAACATTTTGATATTCAACCCGATATTATGACAATGGCAAAGGCTTTGGGAAATGGTGTCCCGATTGCGGCATATACGACAACAGATAAACTTGCTCAAGCCTTTACCCGCCCGTCGGCTTCAACACTCGGTGGAAATCCTGTTTCTGCCGCGACTGGTCTTGCAGTAATCGATTATATTCAAACGCATCACTTAATGGAACGTGCGCAAAAACTAGGTGAGCAGTTAAAATCTGGCTTACTTAAACTTCAAGAAAAATATGTAATTATTGGTGATGTTCGTGGGATTGGGTTGATGCTTGGCGCTGAATTAGTTCACGGTGATAAATCACCAGCAACACAGGAAACAGATATGATTCTTGAAAAAATGAGAGAAAAAGGTATCCTCATTGGAAAAAATGGAGAGTATCGAAATGTTCTTGCGTTTCAACCGCCACTTATTATCACTGAATCAGATGTAAAACATCTATTAGTATCACTTGATGAAGTATTAAGTGATCTTTCAAACTAAAAAATAGCAGGTCATGGCTATCACCTGTTGCCTCCCTATAAAGCCATCCTGGGTTACCAAGGACTGATTTCTAAAACCATTGAAATCAGTCCTTTTCATTTTTAAGAGTGAAGTTTTATCTAGAGTAGAGACAACTTTATCATCTTTATAAATCTAGTAAACTAGAATTTGAGTCATAAGTTTGTGAACAGTAGGATTCATGATTGCATAGAGGAACTAAAGACTATTTTATCAGAATTTTCATAAAAAAGAGTTAGTGGGAGAGGGGACAAAAGATGAATTCAGTCGTACACATTAACTAAAAAATAGGTTATCACCTGTTATGATGAGTTCTGTTTGCCTTTGCTAACTTAAATACTAGATAATCACTATTCTTTGAATATTGAGATTTCACATAATTAAGAAAGTTGGTTCTTATCACTCACTTTACGTCTGTTGATTGCAATGTTTAATAAAAAATAAACGCGATAATACAGTTAAGTGTAGGCGATCACAAATAAAAATGGACCTAAGTGACGAAGGATCAATTTTAATTAATAGAAGAAAGCGTCGGTATATATAAGAAAATAAACGGATAAAACTAGCGATTTAATGACAATGAAGAAAGGAACCCATTATAAATTTTCAACGTTAAAGGTTATGTGGTTTTTTAGACGATGGGTGTGTCTAGTAGATTTACCTAATTTAATTTTGGGAGGGAAACGAATAACCTAGCTAAAAATAAAATAAGCTTTTATCAGATATCAATCTTGTAGATAGGATAAATTCAATGTATTTCATGATAACTCTGGAACTCTTTTGAAAATATTTATCATACACTATAAGGAATGGCATTTTATTAATAAAAGGGAGGTGTGTGAACGTTATGAGTCTTGAGCAAATCCAGATCATTATTCTCAATCACCGGCAAGCTGATATCGATAAATTTGGAAAAAATGTAGCGGCTATAAAATATTATCAAGAAGGTAGCAATAGTCAATTAATAAATGATCTCTACAATAACTGGTTTGGAATCTATGAAGCTTGCATTATTGCACATCATCTATCGGATATTGAAGATATGAAAGAAAATGTGAATGTGTTAGTTGCAGTAAATGAAAACAATGGCTATTCCCAATATAATTTAAATAAACAAAAGGACAAGAAATTGAGATATGTTTTTATATTTTTTAATAAGGATGAGTACAGTGCGCGTGAACTCGTATATCAAATGCTTAAGCCCTTAGTGTTAGGAGATCAAAAGAAAAGGGTGGGGGTGCAAGTAGAATATCATAATGTGACATTTATATGAAATGATAAAAAGTGGTACTCCTCATTTATTCAATCGACAGAATTATAATCTAATTTGCTCATTGGTGTCATTATCTGTGAAAATAAAAAATATACTGATAGAAGATATAAACTTAGTTTCTTAAATGAGATGAATGGGTATGGGAGGTAATAAGGGTGAATTTTTTGAATAATTTAGACTTAATTCCAAAGAACTTTATTGTGGCTAATATGGTAGAAATACTTAAAGAAGATCCAGAAAATGGTGTGAGTAAGATATTCTCGATGGCAAATACCTTTATCAAAGATGAAGATGTAAAGGGAATAATGGGAGGGATTAACCACTACTATAATAGCCATCCATCAGTGAAATTATATATTAAAAATATGATCTACAATACAAATAAAGCGAGTCTTAATCATTGTCTGCAAAACATTGCCGTTCACTCAGTATGGGAGGGAATACCTAAAAGGCAAAAGTATAGTAAACAATATGGTGTTAATATACCACATGCCATTGTGTTGCGCCCGATTTCACAAGACGCATCCGTCATGTCAATAAAGGAAATTAATAGGTTATTAAGTGAATCGCGTGAGTTAGGCATACATTGTGTCATTATAAATGGAGGAGATCCTTTTACTTATAAAGAATTATTAGATGTTTACGAAAAAAATGCTGATATGCAATTTATTGTATTTACACCTGGAATAACTATGAATAATCAAATAAGTGAAAAGCTCAGTATACTTGGAAATGTTATTCCAATGTTTATTATTGAAGGAAATAAACAAGAGTTAAATCACTATCAAGATGGATTTTTTGATACTTTAATGGATAATATGATGGGATTAAAATCACAAGGTCTTCTATTTGGCGTGGTAACCCCTACAGGACAAAATAATTTAGATGTCGTGTTAAGTGATGAATTTATCCTCAACATGATTAGAAAAGGGTGTAGATTTAATGCGTATGTACATACAAGTCAGGATAAAAAAGAAAATCAATTGAATGCATCTCAATTGTCTTTGCTTGAAAAAAAAGTTGATTATATAAGGCAGACTAAACCCTATTTAACCTTTCAAATGATGTCTTTGTCACCTTTTATTGGCCGATCTGTTACTGGACCCTATCGCATTGAATTCAATATTAATCAAAATAAATACCCTTATTTTCTACCCGAGCTAACAAATTATAATAGTCAAAACAAGCCATTAATCACAGTAATTAGAGAGTATAATCGCATAAATAAATGAAGAAAAGGAGCTAACAAAAGTTAGCTCCTTTTCTTCATTTATTTTAGTCTTGCCACTGTTCAACATTGTCAAGACCTTTGATACTTGAAGCTTTAAATACAGGGTCTTTAATCCCTTTTTTCTTTTGATCCATGTAATCTTTTAAAGCAGCAAATGCAAACTTACCAAGAAGTGAAATAGCAAATAAGTTTACGACAGCCATTAGAGCCATGAATAAATCTGCTAAATCCCAAACAAATGCAACGTGTGTTAGTGATCCAAATATGATCATTAATACAACAATTATTCGATACCCGAATAAGTAAATTTTCTTCGTGCTTAAGAATTCAATATTTGATTCACCATAATAGTAATTTCCAATGATTGAACTAAAAGCAAATAATAAAATACAGAATCCAATAAAGATATTACCAAATGAACCAATTTGAGACGTTAGAGCATGTTGGGTTAGTTGGATTCCAGTTAACGTTGTATCCGTATAAGAACCAGAAATGATAATAACTAAAGCTGTACATGTACAAATAATAATTGTATCAGTAAATACTCCAAGTGTTTGAATTAAACCTTGTTTAACTGGATGAGTTACCTCAGCAGTTGCAGCTGCGTTGGGTGCGCTCCCCATACCAGCTTCATTTGAGAATAAACCACGTTTTACCCCTTGAATGAACATAATACCAAAGGCTCCTGACGCCAAAGATGAGAAGTTAAAGGCTTCTGTTACGATTAACTTTAGGACAGAAGGGATTTCTGAAATATTTAAGGCAATGACGATGAAAGATACAAAGATATAAGCAACGGCTAGGATTGGAACAATAATTTCCGTTACCTTGGCAATGCGTTGAACGCCACCAAAAATAATGATAGCAGTAAATACAGCTAATAGTATCCCCATGATTCCTTTGTTAATTCCAAATGTTTCAAATGCAGCTGTGATTGTATTCGCTTGAACAGCATTAAATACAAATCCAAAAGTAATTGTAATTAATACAGAGAATACAATACCTAACCAGCGTTTTTTTAAACCTTGTTCAATATAATAAGCAGGACCTCCACGATAGGCCCCAGTGTTATCTTTTATCTTATAGATTTGAGCTAATGTACTTTCAACAAAACTTGAAGCTCCACCAATTAAAGCAATCACCCACATCCAAAAAACTGAACCCGGGCCACCGACAGCAATTGCTAACGCAACCCCAGCAATATTACCCGTTCCTACACGTGAAGCTGTACTAATACAAAAGGCTTGGAAAGAAGAGATTTTCCCATCGTTAGATGATTTTCCCACACCATCACCAAGGAGACGAATCATTTCTTTGATCATTCTAAATTGAACGAAGTTTGTTCGAATTGAGAAATACGTACCTAATCCGATTAGTAAAATAATAAGCATTGAGCCCCACATTAAGGTATTTCCATAATTAATAATAGAATATAAAAAATCATAAATATAACTACCTAAACCTTGTAAAAACTCCATAATTACCTCCTTGAATTTCCTAAATAATACAACAATTTTCGACACTCCATATAAAATTATAACTTATTTCTAGTCAAATGTAAAATTTATCTTATTAAATTGAATATCAGGCCATTTAATTTAGATCGATATTTGATGAGTTTAACAAAAAAAAAGTCAATTATACACAAGGTATAATTGACTTTAAAATTATTTAAAAATTCCAAATCCAGTGATAACTAATGTTGCCCACTCAGAACCTTCGATATTTTTCCATTCAAATTCAACATTTAATTTTTTTAACCAAGCGTTTAACCCTGTAGATGTTTTACCATCCGTTGCTGCTTGACGTCCAAATTTATCTTTAATTAATTCTAATAATTCTTTTTGATCGTTTGCATCTAGCTCTTTATTCAACATATCTTCCATGTAAAGAAGCGTCATTTGATAAGCTTCCTTATCATCTAAATAAAGGTCATTAACTAGAAGTTGACGATCTCTATTTAACTCAACGATAACGGCATTTATTTCATCGATATTTTTTAAATGTTTTTTTGCAATATTCATTGCAGCTATTTCTTGATCTAATTTAACAATACGTTTTTCAACATTTGAACTTTTCATAAGTCTCACTTCACAATCTTATATTAGAGTTTGTGTGGCGGAAGCCACTTAAAATTAAGCAGGTAGTATATTATGGATAATTGGTTTGTCTGCTAAACATTAACCTACAAATTATATCACCCACAGTTCATTATCGCAAGTCAGAGTTATTAAAGTCTGGCATTGAAATGATTCTTAGTCTGACTTAAATGAGATAATAGTTGATTTAGGACATGTTTAGAGCTAAAATTGAGATGAAATAATTATAGTTGATTATAAATTGTTGTGACTGTTTGTTTTGATTTTATAAAAAATCTTTTATAACGAATGATTTCTAGTAGTGATGACTAGGAATAATACGAATAAATGATATCTGTCTTAGAAAGTAGGGTAAAGATGAGTGTATTTATTGATGCTGATGCGTGTCCCGTTGTAAATGAAACGATTAAAATTGCAAAAAGGTTTAACCTTGAGATAACAATCATTTGTGATATGGCACATGTTATTGAGAAAAAAGGAGCCAAAACTATTGTTGTGTCTACGGGGGCTGATTCAGTTGATTTTAAACTTGTAAATTTAGTATCACCAAATGATATTGTGGTCACGCAAGATTATGGTCTAGCCGCTATGGTACTTTCAAGAAAAGGAAAAGTTATAAATCAAAATGGCATGATCTACAGTGATGGAAATATTGAACAACTGTTACAGTCGCGTTACGTTGCTCAAAAAATAAGGAACGAAGGTGGGAGACTAAAAGGTCCTAAAAAAAGAAACCTTGAACAAACAAGAGCGTTTGAGGAAATGTTTGCACAATTATGTCAGAGTGTAGCAAAAAATCTTTTATAGAAATCTATAGTTAATATAAATTAAATGTTAAGACTGCTTCTTATTCCCATTTAGAAGTGGGGGTAAAATTTCTTAAAATAGAACACTTATTCCTAACCAAACAAAATGAGGTGATACTACATTTAATTTGTCTTTAATAAGAGTGTAGTGAATATTCATGGACGAAAAAAGGAGCAAGCTATTTCAAAGATAGTGTTTGCTCCTTTTTATGAGGCTTCTTAAAGTTCATAGGTTTTTTTTAGATGGTTAGAGATTGATTCCACATAATCCGTTTTATCCAAAATATCGTGTAAAATTATAAAATAACGATAACATTTTTTCGCTTCATTTATTTGGCCTAACTGAATTAAAAAGTTACCTTTGACGTAGTAAAGCATAGACAAGATAAAAAGGTTGGTATTTTTATTACAAATACTTAATCCTTTGTCAATAAATAGTAACCCTTCATCATATTGCCCAACTAAAAAATATGCGTGGCCTATATTATTGTAAATTCTCCCTAAAAAATTATAGTCAAGCTCTTTATAACAGCAGGTATAGGAATGGATAAGTTTTTTTAGAAGTTCAATTCCTTGAGAAATTCTATCCATATGGTCCATAGCATTTATAGGTAGGACATCACCAAAATATTCAATGGAGATTAAACTAAATATAAGCTTACTTTCTATCTGCGTTCTAAATTGCTCACAGAGTTCTTCATGATTAGAGAAATCAATTGAAATTCTAAGTAACCGTTCATAATATTCAGTGTTTAATGTAGTACTTGTTTTAGTATTTAATAATGAAGCACCATAAAAATAGCCTACTATTTGTTGAAAAGCAGGAGAATAATTATCTAATTTTTCATAATAAGGAATCGTTAACTCATGAAGTTTTTTTAACTCCCTCGTATCATAGGCTGTTTGAAACTCAGTGATAACATCATGTGTTTTTATCGGATCTTCATATGTGCAATACGGAAGATATTCTAAAATATTTTCATTTAATTTTTTTGATAATTTTGTTAATAGTGAAGCGCTTGGAATGGTTAAGTTTGTTTCAATGCGTTGAAGTTGCCTTTTACTACAAATACCTTCAGAAAGCGCATCGAGAGTGAATCCTTTTTGTTTCCTTAATCGTCGAACAACATTTCCTAGATAGAAATTTTTCATTTTTTCCTCCTGAAGATTAGTAAATCTAAGCTAAAACTTTACATTACAAGTTATATTTAATTTTAAGTGCATTAATGATCTCGATAACAGGTTCTTGAGAATTTGACATTTCCTTCAATTGAATAAAATGGCTAAAGCATTTTTTTCCCGCCTCAACATCTTTCAGTTTGATTAAAGCTAATCCTTTTTTATGTTGTAAAGAGCCAAGAAGACTGGGTGTTGTATTTTGACCATAGCGATGAATCGTATAGTTGCAAATCTCTAAACAATCTTCATATCGATCAAGTAAGAACGCGGTATAGGCAACATTACATAATAATCGACTGCAAAATTTTGGATCAGGGATCCGGTAAGATTTTGCATAATTCTTACATAAAATAACGAGTAGGTTGAATCCTCTTTCTAAATCTTCTTTGTATTGATTCGATGGTTTGCTATCAAAAGAATAGAGAAACGTATGGTTTATTAAATTAGATAAAAGGATTGATTCAATAATAGTTCTAAAGCCAGAACAAGCTTCTTCTAGCGTATCGTACTCTAAGGATAATTTGAGTAACGACTCAGTATAATTTACATCTAGAGTTTTTATAGTCTTGGAATAGTAGGCAGCTTGGGCTTTGAAATTACCAATAATTTGAATAGCGAGTGGGGTGAGCTTATCATGAGAGCCTAAATAGTCGCAAGTAAGATGGTATACGGTATCATATTGGGAATTATGATAGAGCTCATCAACTTCTGTAATAAAGGTATGAAGTTCAATTGGATTTATATCTTCGCTTAACATAAAGTATGTTTCAATATTTTCATTTAACTTTTGAGATAAATCAGCTAATAAGGCCCCACTAGGAATATTAACATTGGTTTCAACGCGTTGAAGTTGACGTTTACTACAAATGCCATCTGCTAATTCTTCAAGGGTTAAATTCTTCTTTTTACGTAATTCACGAATAGCAGTACCTAAATAATAGTTTTCCATATATTGCCTCCAAAACATTTTATCAGAATTCAAATGAGTGAAAGCTGATATTTTCAAAAAAATTATAGCATACTTCGACAGGAATGTACAAATGATGAGTCTAAGATTTATGGAAATCTTCAAATTATATCATTTTTGTTTAACGTGTGAGACTAAGTACAGACACCATTGCATTCAGGTGGTTGAATCAAAATATAAAAGCACTTTTATATTGACAAGAATCATTAAAATTATATAGATAGTAAAAGGGGGAAAGGGCCTATAACTACTTTATAATTTGACTTAGAGCAAATGTTTAGATAAAATACAAGGAGAGTCAAGGCAAGGGTTTTAGAATTTATAAGTTATAAAAGGTGGTTATGTTTTTTGAATAAAATAGTTGGACTTAGAACATGGAAGACGGCTATTGGGTCGATACTTTCCATTTATATTGCTCAAATCCTTGGGTTAAACTTTTCATTATCTGCAGGAATTATTACCATATTAAGTGTTCAGAATACAAAGAAAAAATCGATTGATTTAGCGCTTCAACGAATGGGGTCGACAGCACTCGCTTTAGGAATTGCTTGTTTGATTTTTACTGTGTTTGGATTCACACCGTTTTCATTTGGGATTTATTTGTTGTGTTTTATTCCGTTGGCTGTAAAATTTGGGTTTACAGATGGTATCGTCCCAAGCTCTGTTTTAGTGACACACATCTTAGGTGAACAGGTGATATCGGGTTCACTGTTATTAAATGAATGCTTATTGATGTTAATTGGGGCAGGTGTTGGGATTTTGGCAAATTTATATATGCCAAAAATGGAAGATGAGATTAAGGAAATGCAAATTGAAATTGAAGAGCAGTTTAAAGTAGTTTTACTGTATTTAGCACGTACGATAAGAAGTCAAACCGTTTATCTAGATGAAGAAAATCTATTTAATCAATTAAATAGTAAATTAGAAAAAGGGAAAGTTAAGTCTTATCAGAATAGTGAAAATGTGATGATTGAACAAATGACTTATTATGTGAAATATATGGAAATGCGGTCACATCAATTTCAAATTTTACAAAACATGAGGTTGGTTATTGGAAAGGTAAATATGACATCTACTCAAAGTGAGTGCCTGGCCACCTTAACTGAGAAAGTTGCATTTGCCCTACATGAATGTAATTGTGCAGTCGATTTGGTTAATCAAACGGAAGCTGTACTCGAAACTATTCGTTTACAATCCCTTCCACAGAGTAGAGAAGAATTTGAAAATAGAGCACTGTTATTCCAATATTTAAACGAATTGCGATATTTACTTGAGATAAAACGGAACTTTAGAACCAGTTTGACGAATGAACAACTAGTTAAATTTGGATGTACTAATGTATAAAAAAACTCGAAGAACTATGCCTAGGGGGCATTTCTTCGAGTTTTTTTTATAATTATAATCGATTTACTAACGTTTTGGACCAAAGTTTCCGCAGAATAGATCCATTTCAGTAAATTGTATCTTAAATTGTTTCTGATATTTTTTAATCGTACTTAAGTCACGGTCTGTGATGATGGAAATGGATTTCCCAGATCCATTTCCACGTGCTGTACGCCCTGCGCGGTGTAAATATTCATTAGGATTAGCAGGACAATCTAAATGGATAACATGTGTGACTTCTTTAATATCTAAACCACGTGCTGTTAAATCAGATGAGACAAGTAACTTAATTTTACCTGAACGGAAACTGTCTAAAGCCATTTTACGTTCCTCTTTAGAAATATTACCACGCATAATAAAGGTTTCTTTTTGATGATAGTTTAATTTTTCAGAAATCTCTGTCATTGAATCATTTTGATTCACGAAAATCAAGGCACGTTCAGGATTTTCAGCAGCAATTAATTTTCGTAATAATTCAAATTTTTCACGCTTTTGTCCAAGTAAGAATGAATGTTCAATATTTGGATTCATAGCGATTTCTTGATTTGTTTTAATGATTTTTGGTTCTTTCATTAATTTATTGGCTAGTTCTTCTGTATTTTGACTAATTGACGCAGAGAAAATTAAAATTTGACGATCACGAAGGGTTGATTTGATAATATCTTGAACAGTTGCTGAGTTTGTGTTCTCGAGTAAGTTATCAGCTTCATCTAAAATAATAGTCTTAATTGTGTGAGCTGTTAATTTTTTCTTTTTAATAAGTTCTAAAATACGACCACTAGAACCAACAACGATATGTTGTTTTTCTCTTAATTTTTTTATTTGCTTATCAATGTTTGCGCCACCGATAATTGTTGTTGAGGTAATGGCCATTTCTGAATTTTGTGCTAATAACTTAATTTGAGCTTCAATTTGCATAACAAGTTCATGAGTTGGTGCTAAAATTAGCGCTTGTAACTCGCGTTTAGAAGGATCAATTTTTTGGAAGAGTGGGGCGACGAATGCTAGTGTTTTTCCACTTCCAGTATGAGATTGTGCAATTACATCTTGATTATCTAAAATAGGTTGAACTGTTAGTGTTTGGATTTCAGTAGGTGCCAAAATCTCTTGTTTGGCAAGTCCGCTAATTATACGTGGATCTAGATTAAGACTTTCAAATGTTGTCATATTGTGGTTCTCCTTTAATGGGAATGTCTATGATTAATTTTAATGAGTATTAAAAGTAAATGTAAGGATTGAAGGAATAAACCCCAAATAGAATATTATTATATATGGAGTTTTGAAATGAAAAAGGAATAATGCGTTCAGAGTCCAAAAGAACTATAACATTATTCCTCACTGAGACGATGACTATTTATCGAATATTCCACCTTTTTTATGACGCTTAACGCGTTTGCGTCCTTCTCCAACTTGTTTATCTGGACGTTTTAATTTACCTTGATTTTTTGTACCTTCTCTTTTTTCTTCAATTAATTGTTTTATGATATCCATTTGGTTCGCCATGATTGTATCTCCTGCTTGTTTCGTATCGAGTTAAATTTTATTAACTCTATTATTTTATAACATTCTGAACGTTTTATCTATCTTTAAGGTTGAAAAATTTTATTTATCGTCGAAAATAGCTAAAAATCAGTCTAATTCCGACACTTTTATTCATAATATAAAGTAAGTCAACTTTTAAATGAGGTAGGTGTTGGGCATGATGGTTGTTGGTTTAGCAAAAATTACATTACACGCTTCATGGGTGAAAAGTTTAAAAGAAAAACGCATGATCGTGAAAAGTGTTGTTGCAAAAACGAGAAATAAATTCAATGTTTCCGTTAATGAAGTGGAACAAATGGATGTTCATCAAACCATTGTGCTAGGGATTAGTTGTATTTCTAATTCAAATGCACAGGTGGATTCGATTATGAGTCATGTGATTAATTATATTGAGTTAAACTTCGAGACCGAAGTAGTGGATGTTGAAATTGATAGGATGTAAGACCATATAAAAGGCTATCTCTTATATATTGAGATAGCTTTTTACATACGATAAGGTATAAGCCAATCTTAAATTTAAATGCCATCATCATAGATAATGTCTTTCGGTGGATTTTCTAACTGTTGTGGATGTTGTAAAAGCCGTGAGAAATATTTAAAGCTATTTGCGAGATAATAACCATCAGCAATTCGTTCATCGATTGAAAATGTGAAATTAAGGTATTGTTTATCTTGAACTGTTTTGTATTTTCCCATTGTAATAAAGACTGAGGTGGTCCCCCAATCGTACAAATGGTGATAGAAGGCTTCTTGCCCGATACTTCCTAAATTTGAAAAGAAAACAGAGGAGTAGAGGGGAATGATATCAAAAAATTGAGAAGGGATAAGCGAGGTGTGACTTAATCGTTCAATCAAATAAACGAGTGTAGTAATGAATGGAGATGGAAGTTTGCTAATAAAAGCCATCAGACGGTCATCATCTTTATTTTCTTGGAATCGACATTCGTTAATTGCAATTTCTAGTTTTTTTGCTACTTCAAAAACTGTATCTTCTCGTTTGAAATATACTTTTGCAATGGACTCCTTGAGTTTGTGATTCTCTTCTTTAAGAACGACAAAGGATATACAAATACTTTTACGTGCATAGATTTTTTTATTAGAAACATACCTGTTTAAATAAGGATATTTCGCATATGTTCGTACTAATGCGGCAATAACTAATTCAAATGTTGTCAGATTAGTTGTTTGTGTCTCTTTTTTTAGAGAAGCTAAATAGGCTTTAATCGCACTCGTTTCAATTTCTACAGGAGCATATACGACACTTCCATTACGTGTTTTAAATAAATAGGGCATTAGTTTTCTCATTGGATCAATTTTTTTTAATAGGACACCATCTATTTCTTTTTTCATCTTTTAGCCCCCCTGAATCATTGATACTAAAGTGTATGTAAGCATATAAGAAATAAGTCTAGTTTTGTAGTAAAAAAGATATAAAATAGATGGTTCATCGAATGGATGAAAGAAATATCCTATTTATAAACGTAAAATATTAATAGGAGTATCGATAAATAAATGTAAAAAAAGAACCCAATGAATTGGGTTCTTTAAATGAAAAATGGGTTATGTCCGACGCCAAAAAGTAGGAACTAATAATAATAGAATCGGGTAGATTTCGATACGTCCAATAATCATCAACATAGATAAAGCAATTTTGCTTATGTCAGAGAAAGCGGAATAGTTTCCTGTAGGCCCAACAATCCCGATTCCTGGTCCGATATTACTTAATGTGGCAAGAACTGATGTTACAGTCGATCCAATATCAAATCCATCAAAAGAAACAATCATAACTCCGATTGCGAAAACAACCATATAGATGAAGAAGTATGTCATGACATCTAACACTGTTTTTTCCTCAACAAGTTTTCCATCGATATGAACAGGGTATACACCATGGGGGTGAATAATTCGTCTAAAAGAGTTCTTCATACTTTTAAAGAAGATTAAGAAACGAATATTTTTGATTCCACCACCAGTTGAACCTGCACATCCACCAACAAACATTAAAAGTAATAAGATGATTTTAGTAATCATAGACCACTGATCAAAATCAGCCGTTGCATAACCGGTTGTGGTCATGACTGAAGCGACTTGGAACGAAGAATATCGAAGCGATTCTCCTAATGAATCATAATAGCCACGCACAGTTAAATCGACGGTAATGAAGGCAATGGCTCCAAGTAACAGCCCCATATATAATTTAAATTCTTCATTTTGCCAAAATGTTTTGAGATTACCTTTAATAAAGAAGTAATATAGCGAGAAGTTGATTCCGCTCATTATCATAAAAATGGTAATGATGACATCAATTGCAACACTGTCATATGCTGCAACACTCGCATTCATATTTGAGAAACCACCGGTTCCAACTGTACCTAAAGCATGAATAAATGCATCAAATAAAGACATTCCAGCAAAATATAATAGAATAACTTCGGCGATTGTAATGGCGAAATAAATGAAGTACAAGATTTTAGCTGATTTTTGAAGCCTTGGTACAATTTTCCCAACCACAGGACCAGGACTTTCTGCTTTCATGACTTGCATAGAGCCTGATCCCATTGAGGGTAATAGGGCAATCGTTAAAACTAATATTCCCATTCCCCCAACCCAGTGCGTAAAACTACGCCAAAAGAGAATACCATGTGGTAAGCCTTCAATTTGATTTAATATAGAAGCTCCAGTTGTTGTAAATCCAGATGCTGATTCAAAGAATGCATCGACAAATGAGGGGATGGTACCACTTAAATAAAAGGGAAGGGCTCCAAAAATAGAAATTAAAATCCATCCGAAAGCAACAATGGCAAATCCATCTCGGGCTTTAATTTTCTTGTCTGTTTTTTTGATGAATTGTAAGGGGATTCCAATAGATAAAATAATACCTATAGTGATTAGAAATGAAATGGTATCACCATCACGATAAATCCCTGAAACAAATAGGGACGGAAGCATGGAAAGGGACTCACAGATTAACAAGATGCCCAAGCTTCTTAAAACTATTTTTAAGTTCACGGTGGAAACCTCCTGTTTGACCTGCCACGAAATCTTTCAAGCAAGAGATATTTTGACAACTCGTTATGACAATCACGCGATCCCCAACTTTGATCGTATCATTTCCGTTGGGAATAACGACTTCGTCTTTACGAACAATTGTAGCAATAAGTACATTTTGAGGTAATTTTAATTTATGTAGCGGCATGTTAATAACTAGATCATCAGCTTCTGCTACAAATTCAATAATTTCAGCTTTTCCATCAACCACGCGGTATAGAGATTCAACCGAATTCCCACGAATATAACTTAAAATTTGATCGGTGATAATTTTTTTAGGACAAACAATATGATCAATGCCCATTTTATTAATAATCATCTCGTAATTACTACGACTGATTTTTGAGATCACAGTTGGAACATTGTATTGTTTAGCGATTAACGAAGACATGATGTTTTCCTCATCGCGACCTGTTAACGCAATAAAACTATCAATATTTTCTATATTTTCAGACTCTAGTAGTGACTGTTCAGTTCCATCCCCGTTTAAAATTAAAGCACTTGGGAAAGTTTCAGAAAGTTCGAGGCATAATTGCGTATCAGTTTCAATGATTTTAACTTGCATAAACATATTGGATAGGATTTTAGCTAAATAATAGCTTATTTTTCCTCCTCCAACGATCATGACATTTTTTATTTTTCTTGAGTGTTCTTGGACCATGACGCAGAATTTATAAACTTCAGCCGTTTTTCCAATCACATAAATAGAATCTTCTGGCTGTAAGGTTAAATCACCATGAGGAATGATTAATTCATTATTTCGTATGATAATCCCAATTAAGATAGATGCATTAATTTTTTTGTGAAGATCTTTCATTTTTATCCCAGAAATTTTCATTGTAGGGGTTACCGTAATTTCTACCATACGTACGCGCCCATTTGCAAAGCGTTCAAGTCGTTTAGCACCAGGGAAGGTTAAGATACCAGCAATTTCTTCGGCGGCTGACTCTTCAGGATTAATCACCATGTCCAATCCTAAATCTTCTTTAATTAAAGAAATCTCACGAGCATATTTTGGATCTCTAATTCGTGCTATCGTACGTTTTGCACCTAATTTCTTTGCAGTCAAACAGCACAACATGTTTACTTCATCGCTTCCTGTTATAGCAATGACTAAATCGATGGTTGCGGCGCCCGCTTCTAGGAGAGTACTTGTACTCACTCCGCTACCTTTTACAATCATCACATCAAGGCTATCTTCAATTTTTGATAAAACCATTGAGTTGTTATCGATAATTGAAATATCATGATCTTGTTGTGATAAGGTGGAAGCTAAAGTATAACCAACTTTCCCAGCCCCAATAATAATTATTTTCATGAATGATTCCTCCGAGGATTATTTAATACTTTTATATCCTAAAACATTATACTGACTTTTATTGTAAAAGTAAAAATAAAATACAGATTTTTGCGCTTTTTGTCGTAAAATGCTACAAATAACAAATCATAGTTGTGCAATTTTTTGTTTATCTTGAAAAATTCACGTATTTCTGGTAAAAAATTCTAAACTTTGATATGATTAATTTATATCTGTATACTTAGAATAAATGATTTAAAAGGAGATAGACATGGATCAATTCAAAAAATACCAATCAAAATTCCTCATTGGATTAATATTTGTCGCTTGTGGCTACATCATTATCAAATTAATTGATAATTATCACGTCTTTTTTCAATTTACGAGAACATTGTTCACGACGTTATTTCCATTTATTTTAGCTTTTGTTTTAGCCTATTTGTTAAATCCTATCGTCATGTTTTTTGAAAATAAGTTTAAAGTTAAAAGGGGATACAGTGTAACCCTTACTTTTTTGACCATTCTTTTGTTGCTCTATATAAGTATCAGTTACATCTGGCCACTTATTTACAGTAATGCGAGTGATTTAGTCAAACAAACACCATTCATTGTTAGTGAATTCCAGGAATGGATTAACGGACTAGGTAGCAAGATTGATTTTCTTGATTTGACATTCATCGAGGATATAAAATCTAATTTAATGAGTTTTGTACCCAAACTTACGGAATTGTTGACAAGCTCTGTTAGTTCATTGGTAAGTGTTACAGTGAATATTGTATCTGTGACTAGTAATTTTATTTTGGCTTGTATCATGAGTATTTATATTTTACTTGAAAAAGAGAAGTTCTTAAGTATGAGTACGAAGTTAACATATATAGTATTTAGGCCGAAATACTCAAAGTATATTTTTGAAAGTGTAAATCTCTTTCATGTAAATATTGGGAAATATTTAATTGGGAAATCAATGGATTCAATTTTTGTAGGGATTTGCGCTATTATTGGATTGGCTATTATAAAAGCACAATATGCAGTATTGCTAGGTGTTGTATTTGGGATAACAAACATGGTTCCATTCGTGGGACCTATCTTTGGAACAGCAATTGCAGTGATTATTAATGTGTTTTATAGTCCAATGACAGCCATCGTTATTCTTATTTTCCTAATTGTTGTACAGCAAATTGAAACATTAGTGATTGACCCTAAAGTAGTTGGGCAACAAATGGGATTAAACCCATTCTTCACTATACTTGCCGTAACAATTGGGGGACAGTTCTTTGGGATACCTGGAATGATCTTGGGCGTACCTATTATGGGGGTTATTAAACTTTATGCTCAAACCTTTATAAACTCAGAGTTCATAAAGATCGTTAAGAAAGAACAACCTTTAGTATCGGGTCAGCCTAAAGATCAACTAACAAAAAAATAACCATAATTTAACAAAAATTATGTTGGATTTGTGTTATGATTAAGTTGACTTTTATTTATTAGGATCCCCCCCTAAATTAAAGTTATCTCATTTAATATGTTGCGATGTTATAATGAACCCTCGTAGTTGCTAATAAAAAAAGTAAAAGAAAAAAGTAGGGTTTCTAAACATATGTTTAGAAACCCTACTTTTTAATATGATAAACAGGCATTAACCTAAAATGCCGCTTTTACGACGACTACTTTTACCTTTTTGTCCCTTAACCATTTCTTTACTTGGCATAAGTTGAGCAGTTTTATTTGCTGTCCCTTGACGTTTTTTTTCGATTAATTGTTTAATTGATTCTTTCGTTTGGCTCATGATTGATTACTCCTAACTAGCTTTTTCACTTCTGTTATACTTAAATAGTGTATAACATTCAACACGATATGACTACATTTTATGTAATATTTTTCAAGGATATACATTAAAATGATCGCCTATTTAGGCTATAGCAGGCAAAATAGTCATATAGTATTAAAAAATTAAATGTAAAAATATTGCATTTAAGCTTCTTAGCCGATATAATGTAAGACGACAAATCAAATCATTTAGTTTAGTGTTGAACCCCCACTATGAAAAAAAATTCGAAGTGGGGGATTTTTATGTGGTTTAAATGAGTTGGTGTAGTAGTAATGTCTAAAGGAGGAATTTGAATGAAACATATTGCTGGAAAAATTAGAGAAGATCGGGAGTTTTATAAACGATTATTTATTTTAACCTTACCGATTGTTTTACAAAGTTTAATTACATCTTCATTAAATATGTTAGACACGTTAATGATCGGGAGTATCGGAGAATTAGAATTAGCCGCTGTTGGAGTAGCTAATCAATTTTATTTTTTATATAGTTTAATCATAATGGGGATGGGAGCCGGTTGCTCAATTGTTATCGCTCAGTTATGGGGGAAAAAGGATAAGGAAAGTATTAAAGTTGTGATGAGAATCGGGATTATGGTAGCCACCGGACTTTCAATTGTCTTTACTCTTGTTGGTTTGTTATTTTCAGAATCGATCATTAGCATCTTTAATCCTGATGTTAATGTCATACGTATTGGAGCACAATATTTACGTATCTCTGTCTTTAGTTATTTTGTAACGGCCATTTCATTTGTTTATGCGGGTGCTTTAAGGAGTATTGGGAATTCGATATTACCAATGTGGGGAAGTTTTATTGGATTACTTGTGAATGCCTTTTTAAACACGCTATTAATTTTTGGGTTATTAGGATTTCCAACGCTAGGTGTAGTTGGAGCAGCTATTGCCACATTGATTGCACGCATTGTGGAGTGTTTAATTATTGTTAGTGTCGTATCGTTTAGAGTTGAGCCTTTAAAATTAAAGGTAACAGAATTATTCCACATTAATAGATCAGTAGCCAAAGCACTTTATTTAACGACACTGCCTGTCATTTTAAATGAAGCATGTTGGGGATTTGCTAATATTACATATTCAATTATTTACGGACGTATAGGAGTTGAAGCTATTGCAACCACTCAAATTACTTCGACAGTTCTAAATTTATTTATGATCGTTACGTTTGGTCTAGCACATGGATCAGTGGTTGTTATCGGTAATGAAATTGGTGCGAATAATGAAAAGCAAGCCATAGAGTATTCGAAAAAAATAATCAGAGTTTCAATCATTGTAGCAATTATAATTGCTCTATTTTTATTTCTCATTTCACCAACAGTTGTGAATATGTACAATGTATCACAAGGTGTAAAAGATGATGCGATGAAAATACTTATCATTTATGCCTTATTTATGGTGTTTAGAATATATAATGCCATTTTGATTGTTGGGATATTAAGAGGAGGCGGAGATGCGACATATGGTTCAATTGCTCAAGGATTAACAATGTGGTTAGTCGGAATCCCTCTTGCTTTTATTGGTGCATTTGTTTTGTATTTACCAATATATGCAGTTGTGTTTTTAGCTGCATTGGAGGAAATATTAAAACTCTTTATTTTGAGAAGACGTTTTAAATCAAATAGGTGGATAAATAACATGGTCAAAGATATGTAAAAGTATTAAACACTTGCAAAAATAACAAACTATCGTTATAATAAATAAAAATAGTAAAGATTTTGATAAGGAGTAGTAGATCAATATCACTTTTTAGAGAGCTAACATTTGGTGGAAGTTAGTAAGTGAACTTGTTTGAAGCAGCCTTTGAATCGCTAATTGAGAACTAAGAATAAACTATTCTTAATGTAGATGATGCCGTTCCCTCGCGTTACTGAGGAAGAGTTTTTTAACTCTACTGAGTGAGTAATCAATTGATTACTATTTAGGGTGGTACCGCGAAGAGTTCTTCGTCCCTTTTATGGGATAAAGGACTCTTTTTTTGTTAATTTCCCACAGTGAATAACCATTTACTTACAAGTTCTATCAAGTTAAATTAATGTTTAGTTACCACAGTCTAAATAAGTGTAATTAATAAAAATATAAACAATTATGATGCGCAAGTGTAAAGAAATAGGTATTCTGGTTTAAAAAGGGAAATTAACTTAAGGGTTGTTTTGCTACTTATCACAAAAAAAACTTACTTAAAAAAGAAAAAGGAGGAAAATACAATGGATGAAATTCTTGAGATATTAGAAAAAAATAGTCGTTATAGTGATGAACAAATTGCTTTAATGGCGGGTAAAAGTGTGGATGAAGTACGTGAGGCCATTACTGATTATGAAGAACGAAGTATTATTGCTGGATATACAACATTAATCAATTGGGAAAATACAGGACGTGAAACTGTCACCGCATTAATCGAAGTTAAGGTTTCTCCGCAACGTGGGGAGGGATTTGATAAAGTAGCAGAAAGAATATATAATTTTACTCAAGTAAGGGCGTGCTACTTGATGTCGGGTGGATTTGATTTAACAGTAATTGTTGAAGGTAAGACGATGAAAGAAGTCGCAATGTTTGTATCTGAAAAACTTGCTGTACAAGAAAATGTTTTAAGTTGTGCAACTCATTTTGTACTAAAAAAATATAAAGATAATGGCACAATATTTAAAGAAAAAGAAATTGATGATAGAGAGGTTATTTTCTTATGATGCTTGAAGATATGATACTTGATAATGTAAAAAAAATGCCCCCATCAGGAATACGTAAGTTTTTTGACATGGTACACGAAATGGAAGGTGTCATTTCACTTGGTGTAGGGGAACCTGATTTTGTCACACCATGGAATGTTCGTGAAGCGGGAATATACTCGCTAGAAAAAGGGCATACACACTACTCATCAAATGCTGGTTTTTTAGAATTGAGATATGAAATTTCAAAATACTTAAATAGAAGATTTAATTTAAGATATAAGCCTGAAGATGAGATATTAGTAACAGTTGGGGGAAGTGAGGGAATCGATTTAGCACTTAGAGCTCTCGTTGGGCCTGGGGATGAAGTTATTATCCCTGAACCAAGCTTTGTTGCGTATAAAGGGTGTGCAACGTTTACTGGAGCAACGCCTGTTGTTTTAGAGTTGCAAGCAAAAGATGAGTTTAAATTAACAGCCCAGATGTTAGAAGAGGCTATCACACCGAAAACTAAAGTTGTCATTATTCCATTCCCAAACAACCCAACAGGTGCAATTATGACACGTGAGGAACTAATACCGATAGTAAATGTGTTAAAAGATAAAAACATTATCGTCATTTCTGATGAAATCTATGCTGAGTTAACTTATGGAGATGAACATGTATCTATTGCTTCGTTTGAAGAAATAAGAGATAAAACTTTGGTTATCAATGGATTTTCGAAAGCGTATGCCATGACTGGATGGAGACTGGGGTATGTGTGCGGTCATCCTATCTTAATCGATGCCTTGAAAAAAATACATCAGTATGGAATTATGTGTTCACCGACCACTGCACAGTATGCAGCAATTGAAGCATTGAAAAATGGAGATTTTGCAGTTGAATCGATGGTAAAGGAGTATAACCGTCGTCGTCGTGTACTTGTTAATGGGTTTAAAAAATTAGGGCTCGATTGTTTTGAACCTAAAGGAGCCTTTTACGTATTCCCATGCATAAAATCAACGGGATTAACTTCAGAACAATTTTGTGAGGAGTTATTATTGGCGGAAAAAGTATTGACTGTTCCAGGTAATGCGTTTGGTGACTGTGGGGAAGGGTATATAAGAGCTTGTTACGCCTCATCAATGGAAAATATCGTTGAAGCCTTAGCGCGTATTGAATGTTTTTTGAGCAATCAACAGACAAAGGATAAAGTTTAACAAGAGTTCAACTAGAGCTAATGACTTAGTAATTGTTCTCTAATAAAAGCATTTTTCTCTTTGAAAGTTAGTGACTAGATTTCTAGGTCTATTTTTGATTAAGTAAAGTGTGTTGATCATCTAGTTCATCACTAAACTTAGGCTAAGTAATTAGTTAAAACAGGGAGTAAGGTAAAATTAGTACACTTTTTTGAGGTGTACTAATTTTTAAATTTTCTTTGTTAACGATTATCTTAAGAGAAGGAGCGGACTGCAATTAAACCATAAAACTTTTTTAAATTTTGTATTTTTATTGATAACAGGAGGAACGATTAAACACTAGTTTGAAAACATAAATGAGTAAAATAGGATACTGGGTGATGATTGATCCTGTTAAATGACAAAATTAACGGTGCTCATTATGATATTTATTGACTCAATTTGTTCTTCTTACAGATGAACAAACATAAAATATTCTAAATTCATTGTGGAATAATCAAAAATTGAAAATATTTAATCATCATAGACAGTTTCATATCAAAATATGGGAACATATTTAAGTTTGGTGAGAGTTCTTCAAAATAAGAAGACGCTGAAATGATGGTTATGTTTAAATCATCAATGACTGGGTTAAGATTATACATTATTTAGCGGGGAGATAACGAAAACACTGAACATTGTAAAAAAGATGATCTTGAAATTTCATTTAATAAAATATAAGTTATAATAGAATAGAAAGGAGTGGATTTTAGTGAGTCATCAAGCCGTTTTAGGAACAGAGCCTGTCGGGAAATTATTATTAAAGTACTCTATCCCAGCAATTATTGGGATGTTAGTTAATGCCTTATATAATGTTGTAGACCGAATGTTTATAGGGAATATACCTGAGGTTGGACCATTAGCGATAACAGGAGTTGGAATTACCTTACCCATAGTCACGATTATTATGGCTTTTGGAATGCTTGTTGGAATAGGTTCAGCAGCAAATATGTCAATCAAACTGGGTCAACAAAAACGTGATCAGGCTGAAAAGATAGTAGGAAATGCATTAACGCTATGTTTTCTCGTGAGTATTTTTATTATGATAGTAGGTTTAGCGTTTAAAGATCAAATTTTAGTAATGTTTGGGGCCAGTGAAAATACGTTAATATATGCTGAAAAATACATTACTATTATTTTATTTGGGACGTTATTTAATGTTACAGGCTTTGCAATGAATAGTACGATTCGTTCAGATGGAAGTCCCAAAATAGCAGCTTTAACAATGATAATTGGTTGCTTGTTAAACGTGATTCTAGATCCTATCTTCATTTTTGGATTTAAATGGGGGATTGAAGGGGCAGCACTTGCAACGATTATTTCACAGGCAGTCACAACTATTTGGGTTTTATCGTATTATACCGTTGGAAAATCTAATTTAAAACTTAAGAAAAATAATTTAAAATTAGATATGAAACTTGTCAAACTTATTTTTGCAATTGGTTCTGCGCCTTTTGCGATGCAAATTGCAGCAAGTTTTGTACAGGTTATGTCCAATAATGCACTAAAAATGCATGGAGGGGATTTGGCTATCGGGGCAATGGCTTCTATTTCAGCCGTATCCATGATTTTCTTAATGCCGATATTTGGGATAAATCAAGGATCACAACCTATTATTGGGTACAACTTTGGAGCAAAAAAATATCATCGTGCTAATCAAACGTTTCTATACGCAATGATTTCAGCATTATGTATACTGACAGTAGGATTTATCATTGTGCAATGGGTGCCAGAATATATTCTTCGCTTATTTAATGGGGATGAACAAATGTTAGCCATCGCAATAAATGGGATTAGAATTTATCTATTCATGTTACCAGCTGTTGCCATAAGTGTAACAGGATCAAATTATTTCCAATCAGTAGGGAAAGCAAAAGTTGCGATGTTTTTAAGTTTATTAAGACAACTCATCCTACTATTACCACTCATATTAATCTTGCCTCCTGTTTTTGGGTTAAATGGGGTATGGCTGGCGCAACCAGTAGCAGATTTTATTGCGGTCTTAGTCACAGCATTCTTCTTGCTTAAAGAATTTAGAGCGACCAAAAAACTAGGGGACCTTGAAGATGTTATCCTAACTCAGGAAGAACGGAATGTTGAGATTAACTAATTTAATAATAAAAAAGAAAGTGAAGCCTATTTAGTAGAGTTCTAAAAAAGACACGTAGCAGCACTATTATTTATTAAAAGATGATTTCGATTAACTATCGGAGTCATCTTTTTTAATGTCTATTGTTGTCTATGATTATTATAACTGTAGACATATTTATTCAATCTTCAACTAATTCTTCATAAGTTTCAAATTTATTGAAGTTTATTTCATCTTTCATATGACCGAAAAATGTTTCTATTGGTACGTTATCTACACATTATCTCTTCTTGACATGGATTCTGTTAATCCTAATTCATTTATTTTATCTTTGTTCCTATTTGATGTGTCATGTGTTCCTTAATCACTATGAATGATTCCTTGATCATTTAATTGTAATTCTCTTAATTGTTCTAAAGTATCCATCAGAAATATTAATTCTAATGTATTTGAAATGGTTTGCGTAGCTATTTCGCTTGTCGGTTGATCCTTTACTCCAGATAGGTAAGCTGTATTAGTACTATAAGCATATTTTGTATAAGTAATGTCTGCATGAAATACTGGTGAGGGATTTTTGCAATCTTTCGTGTTCACTCGCTTTTTATTATTAGATAGTAAATATAAGAATATTATGAAGATAAAATAAATACATTTATATACAGAGGAGTCATAGGGGGAGAATAATGAATAAATCACGACTTATAAAATTATTAATTGAAGTTGTTCTAGGGTTCTTTGTGTTACTTTTTGTTCTGATAGGAACTGTATTTATTTATCGTAGAATATTACAAACAGACAGTGTAGTCGCTGGAAAATTATATGTAGATGAGGGTGGAATAAGTGAAGTGCGCGAAATAGAGTTAGGGGGGGTTACCCAGTATATTTCCATTGAGGGGAATGATTTAAATAATCCAATTTGTTTATTTCTTCACGGTGGACCAGGATTACCCATCCCATTTGGAACGAGTGCTAAAACACAATATCCAGAATTAACAAATGTGTGCACGGCAGTTTATTGGGATCAACGTGGATCAGGAAAATCATACAGTAGTGACATGAATGGTTCTGATATTACGTATCAACGGCTTGAATTTGATGCCGTAGAATTGGTTGATTATTTACGAACAACATTTGAAAAAGAAAAAATATACTTAGTTGGTGTTTCATGGGGGACCTTATTAGGGATGAGAATGATACATCATTACCCAACTAAGTTTTATGAATATTTTGGACAAGGACAGGTTGTAGATGATAAGACAGCTAATCATTTGCTATACGCGTGGTTAACACAAGAATTTGAAAGGGATGGTAAAGAGGTAGAACTTGAGTCTCTTCGCAAAATTGGTCGACCACCGTATAAAAAAGAAAGGAGTGAACGAATTTTTCAACAACTCAAAACAGAAAGTGAAGCATACGTTAAAAAAAATGAAGGTATTCCTGGTGTGACAATGTGGGATTGGGTATCGATTGTACTTGCATCACCGGATCTTAATTTGAAAGAAGTCTATCATACATTAGTCGGGGGGACGTCGTTTAATATAGAACAGACCCCATTATGGATTGAAACAAAGGATAGCAATTTACTTAGAGAGATAAAAAAAGTAGAGGTTCCTGTGCATTTTATCCAAGGGATGTACGACCAAATAACCCCCAATGAATTAGTCACCTCATTGTTTAATCAATTAGAAGCACCTAACAAAGAACTTATCTTATTCGAAGAATCAGCGCATTATCTAAATAAAAATGATATGATTTTGATGTTTGAATATATTGGATCAATCATTAAGAATAATCAACGATTGGGAGTCCATAATTAGTAGGGAATACAGTGTTACTGTATCCTTTTTTTTATGAGACAAACTGTTGAATTCGCCAGAATAATCACCTCTTCTATAGCATTGAAATTTTAATATATTTTATTATTCTCTTTTAAAATATAGATAGAAAATGATATACTAATTTTAATGTCGATTTTTGACTAGCTTTATCAGGAGGTGCTGTGAAATGGGTTATAAAGATTTACATAAATTTGTTAATCTATTAGATAAAAAAGGTGAGTTGAAACGAATTAGTGTTGAAGTAGATGCAGATTTAGAAATTACAGAAATTACAGATCGCATTTCAAAAAATTATGGACCAGCTTTATTATTTGAAAATGTTAAAGGTTCAAACTACCCTGTACTGATTAATGCAATGGGTAGCGATGATCGTATGAGTTGGGCACTAGGCGTTGATAAGTTAGAACAAGTTGAACATGATATTGCGAACTTAATCGATTTATCTAATTATATGAAAATACCTAAAATTGTGAAATCAATTCCTAGTTTAGTGAGATTGTTGGCTGTATTTCCGTGGAGGATGCCAGGTAAAGGGGCTTGCCAAGAAGTCATAGAACGTAATCCAGATTTATTTACTATACCGGTCTTAAAATGTTGGCCAGATGATGGTGGGAAATTTGTGACACTTCCATTAGTTATGACAAAAGATCCAGATACAGGTGTTCAAAATACTGGGATGTATCGTCTGCAAATTTTTGATAAAAATACAACGGGGATGCATTGGCATTGGCATAAAGATGGTCGTGAAATTTATGATAAATATCGTAAACTTGGTGGGAAAATGCCAGTTTCAGTTGCCATTGGTGGCGATCCAGCACTTACCTTTGCAGCGATTTCACCGCTGCCTAAAATGATTGATGAAATGATGTTTGCAGGATATCTACGTAAATCTCCAGTAAAATTAGTAAAATCGATTACGAATGATATCTATGTGCCAGCAGATGCGGAGTTTATTTTAGAAGGGTATGTCGATGTGAATGAAGAACTTCGCTATGAAGGACCATTTGGGGATCATACGGGATATTATTCACTAGCTGACTATTATCCAGCTTTTCATGTAACATGCATCACACATAAAAAGAATGCTATTTACCCAGCTACTATCGTTGGGAAACCACCGATGGAAGATTGCTATATGAGCAAAGCAACGGAACGTGCATTCTTACCTTTACTACGCATGTTATACCCAGAAATAGTGGATTACGCGCTTCCATTTGAAGGGGTTTTCCATAACTGTGTGATTGTTTCGATTAAAAAACGATTCCCAGGTCACGGTAAAAAAGTGATGAATTCTTTATGGGGAATGGGACAAATGATGTATGCGAAGATGATTATTGTGGTGGACCAAGAAATCAATCCGCATGATTCTAAAGCAGTGGCAGATGTTGTATTTAGAACAACGGATATGACACGTGACTTAGTTATCTCAGAAGGGCCACTTGATGCCCTTGATCATTCATCACCGATAGCCCATTACGGACATCGATTGGGAGTAGATGCTACACATAAATTTGAAGTAGAACGCCAGGCTGTTGAATGGAATTTCACATTAGAAGAACCAATCCAACTAAATAACTACCTAGATCAACATGAGCAAATTGTGAGTTATCATTACCCATTGAGTGGCAAATTTCAAGGATGCCTGATTGTTGCGATGAATAAATTAGACAATCAAGATCCTAAAAAATTAATCGAGTCACTTTGGTATCATGAAGCCATGAAGTTAAATAAAATGGTGATTATTGTGGATGGCAACGTGGATGCACACGATGTCTCATTGGTTGCCTTTAAAGTATTCAATAACATCGATGCAAAGCGCGATTTATTTGTATCGGTTGTTGGAAGTGAGTACTCAGATCTTAATTTTGGACATCGATTAGGGATAGATGCAACGAGAAAACTGCGTGATGAATCTCATAATCGCGAGTGGCCAGAAGATATTGAAATGAGCAATGAAATTAAAGAATTAGTAAGTAAGAGATGGAGTGAATATGG
>JBOFCV010000019.1:0-21379 GCA_051646305.1 Turicibacter sp. | reverse complement strand
GTTGTGATCCTGAATAACCACCTTTAGAATTCGTAGACGGTAAGGTTGTTGGAATATTATCATATCCATAAATACGACCTGCTTCTTCAATTAAATCTTCTACGATTGTTATATCTAAACGACGTGTTGGGACTTTAACGGTAAAGACTGATCCGTTTAATTCAAAATCAAATTGTAATCTATTCCAGATTGATGTCACATCTTCAGTCGTCATCGATGTTCCAAGAACGGCATTGATTTTTTCAACTGAAATTTCAATCACTGTGTTTACTTCTTTAAATTCATTGTATGACACAATACCTGTACAAACTTCACCATTTCCAAGTTGTGCGATTAATGCTGCGGCACGGTTAATTGCCATTTCAACGCGCTTAGGATCAATTCCTTTTTCAAAACGTGCAGAAGCTTCAGAGCGTAATCCTAGACGTGAAGATGTTTTACGAACTGATAATCGATCAAACATTGCTGATTCTAATAAGATATTTTTTGTTTGATCTGTTACTTCCGTTGCTTCACCACCCATAACACCTGCAATCGCAATTGGTTGTACACCATCTGTGATGATAACATCTCCTTGCGCTAAAACACGTGTTTGACCATCTAACGTTACTAGTTCTTCGCCTGTTACCGCTTCACGAACAACGATTTCCTTTGATGAAATCGTATCTAAATCAAACGCATGTAAGGGTTGTCCAAGCTCTAACATAACAAAGTTTGTGATATCGACAATATTATTTTTAGGGCGCATTCCTGCTGCGATTAAACTAGCTTGAAGCCATTGTGGTGATTCTTTAATTTCAACATTCTTAATCACTCGCCCTAAGTACTGTGGTGATTTTTCTGTAAGTGATGAAATGTTTATACAGTTAGCTGCTTCTTCTTTTCCTTCAACAACTGAGATCTCTTCGAATTTCACGTCTCGTTCTAAGATGGCTGCTACCTCATAAGCAACCCCATACATTGATAAACAATCCATGCGATTAGGTGTTAATCCTAGTTCAATCACCGTATCATTTAATTTTAAATAGTCAATCGCATCCACACCGACTGGTGCGTCATCCGCACAAATAAAGATGCCATCTGCGTAAGCCGTTGGTACTAACTTTTGCTCGATCCCTAACTCTTTTAATGAACAGCACATTCCGTTAGATTCTTCACCACGTAATTTTGATTTTTTAATTTTAAAGTTCCCTGGTAAAACCGCACCTGGTTTTGCCACGATAATTTTAAGTCCTGCCGCGACATTTTTGGCCCCACAAACAATTTGAACTACACCATCTTCACCACCCACATCGACTTGACACACTGATAATTTATCAGCATTTGGATGTTGAACACGTTCTACAACATGACCAATGACAATATTGCTTGCATCGGCTAATAAATTAACTGACTCAACTTCAATTCCTGTTCTTGTAATTTTCTCCGCTAATTCTTGCGGCGTTAACCCTGTGACATCAACATATTGACTTAACCAATTCATTGAAACAAACATGTGTATAGCCTCACCTTCGTCTAAACTTTTATTATATATTTTAATGTATTTTTTTCTTATTTAAATTGTTGAATGAATCGCAAATCATTTGTGTAGAAGTTACGAATGTCTTCAATGCCGTATTTAAGCATCGCAATACGTTCTGCACCAATCCCAAAAGCAAATCCTTGATAGACTTTAGAATCAAATCCAGACATTTCTAACACATTAGGATGCACCATTCCAGCTCCTAAAATTTCAATCCATCCTGTTCCTTTACAAATATTACATCCGTGTCCACCACATTTTGAACACGTTACATCCACTTCTACTGATGGTTCAGTAAATGGGAAGAATGATGGACGTAATCTAATTTCACGATCCGCGCCAAACATTTCACGAGCTAATGCTAATAACGTTCCTTTTAAATCTGCCATTGTAATATTTGTATCAATCACTAATCCTTCGATTTGAGTGAATTGGTGTGAATGCGTTGCATCATCATCATCACGGCGATACACTTTACCTGGACAAATGATTTTAATTGGTCCTTTACCTTTTGCAGCTTCCATCACACGTGCTTGTACAGGTGATGTATGCGTACGTAATAAAGATTCTTCAGTGATATAGAATGAATCTTGCATATCGCGCGCAGGATGGCTCTTAGGTAGATTTAATAACTCAAAGTTATAATGATCCCATTCAACTTCTGGTCCTTCTTCTACTGTATATCCCATTCCGATAAATAATGTTTCTAATTCACTAGTTACGGCGTGAAGTGGATGAGTTGTTCCCATTTCATGCACACGCCCAGGTAATGTCACATCAATTGTTTCACTAGCTAGTTGCTTTGAAATTTCTAATGCTTCTAACTGTGCTTTTTTAGCTTCAATTGCTTGTGCAATAACAGCTTTCACTTCATTTGATACTTGACCTGCTTTTGGACGATCTTCTGCTGACATGTCTTTCATGTTTTTCATCACTTCTTGGATTGGTCCTTTTTTACCAAGATATTTGACACGAATATCATTTAAGTCTTTTAATTCAGTAGTTGAAGCAACTTCTAATAAAGCTTCGACTTGTACTTCTTTTAATCGATTTAACATCTTTATTCCTCCATCTGATTCATAGTAAAACAAGATTTTTTCACTTAACTAACACTTAAGTCTTCATACTTTTATTTAATAAATCCAGTTATTAAATAAAAGTCATGGACTTACAGGTTATCGTTAAATTAAACAATCTTACTTTTTATATTTGCTCATAGATATGAGCTACAAAATAAAAAAACGCCCTATAAAAAGGGCGTTTAGAACGCGGTACCACCTTCATTGTCACGATATGAAAAGAACCATATCATGACCACTCAAACAGTTAACGGATGTATCCGGGTGTGATTAGCACCACTCCTGAGGTGAATTCATGAATCTAAGCCATAAGAATGTTTTCAGTCAAGACATTCTCTCCCTAAATAGTTAGTACTTCATTACTAGTCCTCAATCAGCGTTTTTTTATTTTTTATAATTATATATTATATACACTTTGTTGGTAAATTTCAATATTCAAAATGAATTAGTATTGAATTAGCGTGTGAATTAAACAAATTGGAATGGCTCAGTACTAATGATTGAAGCGAATGCGACGAATTGATTCTTTTCACCACTTCCGAAATAATCATTTAATGTTTTAGCAACAGCTTCTTTCATCACTGATTCGGCATGATGTCCCACATCAAGTACATTAAGCCCCATCTCCAATGCATCGCATCCATCATGGAAACCAACGTCACCTGTAATGAATAAATCAGCTTTTTTCATTTTAACAGCTGTCATATAACTGCTTCCACTTCCACCAATCACGGCAACTGTCTTTATTTTTTTATTTAATGAACCAACATAGCGTGCATGATTAATATTTAGATTTTGTTTCACTGCCTTGATGTACTCTGAAGCCGTCATGGATTCCTTGAGGGTTCCAATGCGTCCTAGCCCGTATTGTTCGTCAGGCATCGTTATATCTAGTGTATAGACATCATAAGCCATCACTTCATACGGATGAACGTTCTTGACCGCATTAATAAGGGTTGAAACAAGTGATGTTGGCGCAATGGCTTCTATTTTAACTTCTTCTACCTGCTCAACTCGATTCAAGTCTCCCACAAAAGGTTGACTTCCATTAAGTGGTTTGAAGCTTCCAATTCCTGATGATTTAAACGTACAATTTTCATAATTTCCAATCTTACCTGCTCCATTTTCACCTAAAGTATGTATAACAATATCTTCATGTGTTATCGGTGTATAAATTGCAATCTTAGAATACGGTTCATTTTTTGTTAAAATCAAGGGTTGGGGATTATTAATGTTTAAAAGGTTTGCTAAACAATCATTCATTCCATTCTTTGCAATATCATAGTTTGTATGCATCGAATAGATACAAATATCATGCTTCAAGCACAGTTCAATCACTTTACCTTTAGGTGTATTTGTATTGATTGAGCTCAAAGGCCTAAATAGAAATGGATGATGCGAAACAATCAGGTTTGCACCCAATTCGATTGCTTCCTTTACTATTTGAGAGGTAACATCTAACGTTACCATCACTCTTGTTAAAGGTTTGTTAACATTCCCCACATGCAGACCAATTGGATCATTTTCATAAGCTAAATGTTTAGGGTAAAGTTTTTCTAAATATTTAATCACATCATTAATTATGATTGTCATTTCAACACCGCCTTTAGAAGCGTTTGTCTTTGTTCAAGACTCACAATTCTTGGATGATCAACTGGTAATTGATTGATAATCTCGGCGTTTTTAAGGTATTCTTTATTCCATTTAGCCCTAAACACTTCATTTTTTTCTTTTCTTAGAAAAGGTCCAAATTCAATATCTAATTCATTCAATTCAATACAAGATGTGTTCGGTTGAGAAACAATAATTTCATAAAACTTGCCATCTTCTAAAATTATTTTCTCATTAATAATATCAAACTGATGAGCTGATAACCAACGTCTTAATAAGTTTCCATCTATATTAGGTTGTAAAATTATTTTTTTAAAAGATGATGTCAGTGATTTATTATCGTCAAGAATAGATAGGATTAATTTCCCGCCCATTCCTGCGATAACAATCGCATCTACTTCATTAGGCTGTAAAACAGATACACCGCCACCTAAACGGGTTTCAATTTTATCTTCTAATCCATAACGTGCAATTTGTTGTTTGGCAGCTTGTAGAGGGCCCACACCAATATCAGCAGCAATGGCATAATCCAAAAGATTATTTAATATACCAACACATGGTAAATAACCATGATCTGTTCCAATATCGGCAACTGTTTTATAGGGCGAAACAAAAGCTAAACAAGACTGTAAACGGTGTGATAGTTCATAACTCATGACGTGTTCCTACTCTTCCATGAAATCTTTTAGACGACGACTACGTGAAGGATGGCGAAGTTTTCTTAAAGCCTTCGCCTCAATTTGACGAATACGTTCGCGAGTTACACCAAATTCTTTTCCTACTTCTTCAAGGGTTCTTGTACGACCATCTTCAAGACCGAATCGTAAACGTAAAACACGTTCTTCTCTATCTGTTAAAGTCTCTAATACGTCATCTAATTCTTTTTTAAGCATTTCATTAGAAGCGAATTCAGATGGTGATAGTGCATCGGCATCAGGAATAAAGTCTCCTAAATGAGAATCATCTTCTTCTCCAACAGGAGATTCAAGCGATACAGGTTCTTGAGATATTTTTAAAATTTCACGAACTTTTTCAGGTGAAATCCCCATTTTTTCAGAAATTTCTTCTGGCAACGGTTCGCGACCTAATTCTTGAACTAATTGTCGTTGAATACGTACTAATTTATTGATGGTCTCAACCATATGAACTGGAATACGAATCGTACGAGCTTGATCGGCAATTGCACGTGTGATAGCTTGACGAATCCACCAAGTAGCGTAGGTACTGAATTTGAATCCTTTACGGTAATCAAATTTCTCAACCGCTTTAATTAATCCCATATTTCCTTCTTGAATTAAATCTAAGAAAAGCATTCCACGCCCTACATGTCGTTTTGCAATACTTACTACTAATCGTAAATTAGCTTCAACTAAACGTTTTTTGGCATATTCTCCTTGATTGATAACAGTTCTAGATTCTTCATCAGTTAACTCAGTTACCCCAATTAAGAACTCATTTCCATTATCTGCTTCTCCACCATCATGAATTAACCCCTCAATCTTAGTCATTAATTCAGCTGGCACATCTTCTTTTTGGCGTCTTAGGGCCATAATTTCTTGTGAAATATCACCGCGTTCAATTTTCTTTGCAAAATCAATTTCTTCTTGACTTGAAAGCAACTCAACACGACCAATTTCTTTTAAATACATTCGAACGGGATCATTAATTTTAAATTGCGCAGTAAATTCAAAATCATCGAATTTTTCTTCTAATTCAACTGCTTCTTCTGCAACAAATCCAGGAGGAATCACATCTTCTTCTGCATCAAATGCAGGTAGTAAAACTGTTTCCTCTTCTACTTCAGGCGTGACGATGTTTGCAGATTTAACAATATTGATTCCTTCAGCATCGTATAAATCCAAGAATGAACTAATCATTTCTGGGTCTAATTGAACTTTTTCGAAACTATTATTAATTTCATCGTAAGTTAAATAACCACGTTGTTTCCCTAGTACGATTAATTGGTCATTTATTTCACGAATTTTATTTTCGTCAAAAACCGGCTTTGACATAAAACCACTCCTTCTTACTTACCAAACTGTCGCTTAAGCTTATTAACTTTACCTAACAATTCCAATTTTAGTGTATCATTTGTCGCTTCTCTAATTTCTTTTTTAAGGGCATCCATTTGAACTTTACAAACATATTCTTTTACCACAGAAATCAAATCATCAATAATTTTTTCATTATCTAACTGAGGTAGCGTGTCATAGAGAAAAATAATATCCGTAATGGGCTTTATTAACGCATCGTCAATCCAATTCATAAAATATTGGATATCCATTGATTCATTACTCGTATAATAATCTAAAATATACAACGCTATATTCCGACGAACTGGATCATTTAAATATCCATTCAATTCTTTTTCGACTTTTTGCGCTACATTTCGATCTTTTAACATATAATGAATTAACATTTTTTCAGATCGATCATATTTAGTATCTCTCAAATTTTGATTTTGAGTTTGAGTATTGACATATTTATTTTTGATAATATTGGAATTTTTATACACTTGACTTTTTCCATTTGAAAATTCAGCGAATATTCTTTCATAACCGATCGCAATATCTTGTGCTAATTTTTTCAAAAGAAGCTCTTTTAAAGTAGGACTCGGTAGTGTCTCAATTAATCTAAAAATTTGTGTTTTAAATTGATCACGATGACTCACAAAATCTAAATTAAACTGTTTTTTTATATATAAATACTGATAATCAACAGCTGGAATTGCTTGTTTAACTAATTTAGAAAAAGCATCGCTTCCATACTTTTTAATATATTCGTCTGGATCTAAATTTAATGGCAAATCCAAGACACTAATTGAAAAGTTTTGAGCCATTAAAATTGGAATTGCTTTATTTGCTGCAGCAAATCCTGCTTTATCTCCATCATAACAAATAATAACTTGATCTGTTAAACGTCTAAGTTCTCTGGCATGATCTTCTGTAAATGCAGTTCCCATGGTCGCTACCGACTGTAAGAAACCTGCTTCAACAGCTGAAATAACATCTAAGAAACCTTCGAACAGCAACACTTGATTATGCCGTCTAATAGACATTTTAGCTTCACTTAGGTTGTATACTAACTTTCCTTTTTGAAACAGAGGCGTTTCAGGAGAATTCACATATTTTCCTAAACTAGCATCTTGATCACCAAAAATTCTCCCACTAAAACCAACAACTTTTCCCATCTTATCCGCGATGGGAAACATAATTCTAGATTTAAATCGGTCATAAAATCTATTCTGATGTTCATTAATTAAACCAACTTGAGTTGCAAGGGGTAATGAATACTTATTGTGATCCAGCGTTTTGACTAATGCATCTTGGTGAGAGGGGGCAAGCCCAATTCCAAATTTTTCGATGGATTCGATAGTCATTCCACGGTCTAATAAATATTGCAGTGCAATTTTACCTTCTTTTGTGTGATTTAAATAATAATGGTAAAACCCTTTAGAAAATTCCAACACATCATATTCCGTTTTAAATTTTGAATCGAGTGAACTACTTTGTGTTGTTAAAGTAAAATCAGTGTTAATTCCTGCTCGTTTCACTAATTTCATAATCGTTTCAGGATAATTCAATCCTTCTAATTGTGAAACGAAAGAAACAACATTTCCTCCTTCGCCACAACCAAAACATTTATAAATTCCTTTATCAGGTGAAACGACAAAAGAGGGCGTATTTTCACCATGAAAAGGACATAGACCTTTATAATTTTTTCCTGCCTTGGTTAGTTGAACATAATCACTGACAACATCGGCGATATCATTTTTTCGAATCACTTCATCAAATAATTCTTTCGGAATTCTTCCTTTACTCACAGCTTAGCCCCCTTTCAATACATTTCAAATGTAGGTTAGAGTTCGTGCTTAAAATTGAATTCTTGACGTGATGTATTCAACCAACTCACTGATTGCAATGCGTTCTTGTTCCATCGTATCACGATGACGCACTGTAACCATGTTATCTTCTAATGAATCATAATCATAAGTCACACAGAATGGTGTCCCAATTGCATCTTGGCGACGGTAACGTTTACCAATAGTTCCCGCTTCGTCATAATCCACCATCATATGTTTTGCTAAATCACCAAAGACTTCTAGGGCTTGAGTGTTTAATTTTTTTACTAATGGTAGAATTGCCACTTTATATGGCGCTAAAGCTGGATGGAATTTTAAGACTTCACGTGTATCTCCATCTGCTAATGTTTCTTCATGGTAAGCATCTACTAAGAACGCTAATGTCACACGGTCAGCTCCAACTGATGGTTCAATACAATAAGGGACATATTTTTCATTTGTTGTTGGATCTTGGTACTCAAAATTAGCACCCGATTGTGTCATATGGGCTTTTAAGTCGAAATCTGTACGATTAGCAACTCCCCATAGTTCTCCCCAACCAAACGGGAAACGATATTCAATATCTGATGTTCCATTACTATAATGGCTTAATTCTTCAGCCGCATGTTCACGTTGACGGATATGCTCTCCATCCATCCCTAATGAAATTAGCCAATTCCAGCAATATTCCTTCCAAAATGCATACCACTGAGCGTCTTCACCTGGTTTACAGAAGAATTCAAGTTCCATTTGCTCAAATTCACGTGTACGGAATGTGAAGTTTCCTGGCGTAATTTCATTTCTAAATGATTTACCGATTTGTCCAATTCCAAATGGAACTTTTTTACGTGATGTACGTTGAACGTTTTTAAAGTTAACAAAGATTCCTTGTGCTGTTTCAGGACGTAAATAAACAGCTGATTTATCATCCGATACAACACCCATATGTGTTTTAAACATTAATTCAAATTGACGAATATCTGTAAAGTTATGCGCTCCACAATCTGGACATTTAATTTCATGTTCATTAATATAAGCCATCATCTCTGCTTCTGTCCAACCATCTGCAACGATATCGTCACCATGATCTTCAATTAATTTATCCGCACGATGTCTACTCTTACATTCTTTACAATCCATTAGTGGATCACTAAATCCACCAACATGCCCTGAGGCTACCCAAGTTTCAGGATTCATTAAAATAGCACTATCTAATCCAACATTGTAAGGAGATTCTTGAATAAACTTTTTCCACCAAGCTTTTTTAACGTTGTTTTTTAATTCAACACCAAGCGGTCCGTAATCCCATGTGTTTGCTAAGCCTCCATAAATTTCGCTACCTTGGTAAACAAAACCTTGTGTTTTAGACATACTAACGATTTTTTCCATAGTTACATTACTCATTTTAAGACTCCTTTACAGTAAGAAATTTATTTCATTGCGGCTAAGATACAAAAAAGCAAAATAAAAACCCTCATACCTATGCCGCTAAGCATAGGGACGAGAGTTATTCCCGCGGTTCCACCCTACTTGTAGAAAAAAAATTCTACCACTTTGTTAAAGATATGCTCCGAAGTTCCTTCCAGATGATATTGAAATCCGGCTCACACTGTCCCAGACTCGCTTCATTCAATCACTCATATGTACTCCTCTTCATCGTCACATAAATATTGCATGATACTATTACCATTATAGTATATCAAGTCACAAAAAACAATATACAATTTTATTAAAAATAACTTATAAATCTCGCAAAAACTTCTTAGATGCTAATGTAAACCCTGCGTAAGCATCATAATATGCATTTAAAAATGTTTCAATTGGTTTAAATAATTCTTTATCCATTTCAATTTCAGGTAAATCATTCATATCAATCCGATATAAAGCTCTCATAAAAGGAATCAAGGTTGCATCAATTACGATAGATTCTTGTGGATCCATACAGTTGGCACAAAGTAACCCACCCTGTGTAATACTCATGGTGACAATATTTTGCGTACTTTGGCAATTTGTACAACAATCTAGAACTGGCATAATCCCTAGTACAGGTAGCATTTTAAATTGAAAAATCAAACTTAATAGAAATGGATTGTAACCTTCATTTCCATGCGTTAGACATTTCTTTAATAACCTGTAGACATAGGCACTGTGTTCCGATTCACCTAAACCTTTAAGAATTATTTCTATCATTAAATAAAAATAGGTTAATATTTCATAGTCCATTTTAATCATCATATAATGATCCACAATATCTCCTGAAGAAAGATAATACAATTCGCCTTGGGAATTTGAAGAAGACTTCAAATTAAAATGTGCACATGTCAACGGTTGGACAAGTGCACTGTTTTTTGTATTAACTTTATTAGCATTTTGAACAAAAATACCAATCATCCCTAATTCTTTTGTGATAACCTTTAGTATTTTATGATTTTCACCATAATTGAAATTTTTAAGAATAATTCCTTCCACAGTTACCGCCATGAGCTTAGTCCTCCCTAGCTACATTTCCATACTCTGTTTCAATAAATTCTTCAGCAAATTCAGTTATGACATTTGAAGCGTCTGATTGAATTTCTCTTTCTTTGACTAATAAATAATGTTCTATTTTTCCTGTACGTTTAAATATTTCCCATTCTAAACTATTCATCATTATATCCCTTCTTAGCTTTACAAATTTTGAATAAGTAAACCTAGAATTATAATGCACTAAATCAGAAAAATTATTACACTTTTTTATCAAAAAAAGTCGAAATTAATATTGCTTATCGTTATAACCGAAGTCATTTAGATATAATTTTTTATTTCGCCAATCTTTTTGAACCTTAACCCATAACTCTAAATAAACTTTTGTTCCAAGTAAATTTTGAATATCTTTACGAGCCAATGTTCCGATATCTTTCATCATCTTACCATTTTTACCAATTAAAATTCCTTTTTGAGACGAACGCTCAACCACAACAGTTGCCATCACATCAATCACATTTTTTCCATCTACTTTTTCAATCTTATCAATTACCACTGCAACTGAATGCGGTACCTCTTCATGTGTTAAGTGTAACACTTTTTCACGTACAAGTTCTGAAATGATAAAACGTTCTGGATGATCGGTAATATGATCTGATGGGTAAAACTGTGGACCTTCTGGTAAATGTTGTTTGATAACAGATAATAATGTTTCAATGTTATCTCCATTAAGAGCAGAGATTGGAATAACACCTGCGAATGGATATTCTCCACTAAATGATTCAACAACATGGAACAATTCTTCTTTTGAAAGCAAATCGATCTTATTGATAATTAAAAAGACTGGTTGTTTCACATCTTTCAATTGTTCAATGATGAAACGATCACCTTTTCCAATTTTCTCAGTTGCATTTACCATGAACATAACAACATCCACTTCATTTAACGTACCGATTGCTAAGTCCGTCATAAATTCACCCAATTTATGTTTGGGTTTATGAATCCCTGGTGTATCAATAAAAATGTATTGAGAATCCGCATCCGTAATGACACCTTGAATTTTATTTCTTGTTGTTTGAGGTTTATCACTCATAATTGCAATTTTTTTACCTAATACTTGATTTAAAAATGTTGACTTCCCAACATTAGGTCGTCCGATAATCGAGATAAAACCTGATTTAAATGAATTTTTTGACATTACAAATCCTCCGATGTAAATGAATATGGTAGTAGTTCTTCTAGTTTAAATGTTTTAATGTCATCTTGGATATTTAATAAAATAACATCTGCACCTGCTGGTAATAATTCAGCCATGACTTGACGACAAGCACCACAAGGTGAAACTGGACGTTCGCAGTTTGCAACAATTGCAATAGCAGTCAGATCTTCACGTCTATACCCTTTTGAATAAGCAGAAAATAAAGCTGAGCGTTCTGCACAATTTGTTAATCCGTACGAAGCATTTTCAACATTAGATCCAATAAAATATGTACCATCTTTTGCTAAAACTGCAGCTCCTACTTGAAATTTCGAATAAGGAGCATAGGCATTTTCATACCCTTTTTTGGCTTGATTCATTAATTCGATATAAGCTTGATCCATGTTTTATCACCTACTAGTTTAAAATATATGGCATATAAATAATTAACCCTATTATAACTGCTACTGCCGCTGACATCAAAACAGCACCCGCTGCTACATCTTTTGCAATTTTTGCTAAAAGATGATAATCAGGAGATGCTAAATCAACAACTCGTTCAATTGCAGTATTTATCATTTCAAGGGTTATCACTTGGCTAATCACAAGCAATAAAAGACACCATTCAATTGGGGTAATATTGAAGTAAAAGCCACTACAGACGACTAAAAGTGCAACGACGTAGTGGACTTTAATATTACGCCCAACTGCAACAGATGTCAAGATACCCGTTGTAGCATATTTAAATGACTTGATCATTGCCCATATGGAATGATCTTCTTTAACGTCGTAACCCGAGCGCATTTAGGACATCCTCCTGTTTAGCAAACATGATTTCTTCCTCATCTTTCACAAGATGATCATACCCCAATAAATGCAAGAACCCATGAACAGCTAAAAAACTAAGTTCGCGTTCGAAAGAATGCCCGTATTCCTTTGCTTGTTCAATCGTTCTAGGAATTGAAACAAACACATCTCCTAACATCCTTGGCATCGGGATCCCTTTAATTTTAAGTTCACCTTCACCTTCATCTTCAATGGCAAATGTAATAACATCTGTAATAGCATCTTTATTTCGATACGTTTTATTTATCTCTTGAATTTGAGCGTTATTAACAAAAATAAAGCTACACTCTAAAATGTCATGATTCAAATTTTCGTGGGTAATCGTTGCTTTGACTACTTTTTCAACGAGACTTTCATATGGTTTCGTATCTTCTTGTGTTTGATTGTAAAATTGAATATCTACTGACATTTTAATTCTACTCCTTTTATAAATCTAGATTTAAGTACGTTATGCGAGCAAATTACCCGCCATTTTTTTCGTAACTTTCAATAATTTTTTGGACTAACGTATGTCGTACAACGTCCGAAGCTTCAAACTGTACAAACTCAATTCCTTGAACCCCTTTTAATATTTCTTTAGCATGTTTTATCCCAGACTTGACTGGTTTAGGTAAGTCAATTTGGGTTTCATCACCTGTGATAACCATTTTCGAATTGAATCCTAAACGTGTTAAAAACATCTTCATTTGTTGTTGTGTTGTATTTTGCGCTTCATCTAGAATAATATAAGCATCTTCTAAAGTACGCCCACGCATATAAGCTAGGGGGGCAATTTCAATTATGCCACGCTCAATCATTTTCTCTGTTTGCTCTGGCCCCAAGACATCATGTAAAGCATCATAAAGAGGTCTTAAATACGGATCCACTTTTTCTTTCAAATCACCTGGTAAAAACCCAAGACTCTCTCCCGCTTCAACAACAGGTCTAGTCAAAATAATTTTTCTCACTTGATTTTTCTTTAACAGTGCAACACCTATAACAACAGCTAAATAGGTTTTCCCCGTTCCAGCTGGTCCAATCCCAAAGACTAAATCATTACTTTGAATCTTTTTATAATATTCTTTTTGTGTAAATGTCTTAGCAAAGATTGTTTTTCCTTGAATCGTTTTTATGATTCGATAACGCTCATCAAATAATGAGTCAAGTTCACCCAATCGATTCTGTTCATTCATTTTAATGGCATACAGGACATCACGCTCAGTAATTTCTTTGCCTTTTCGATGTAAATCAACTAACGCTAATAATACGTTATGTACCATTAAAGCTTTATCTTCATCACCAAAAACTAGGAGTTGATCACCTCTTAATGAAATTTCAATACTGTAGTAATCTTCAAATATTTTTAAATGTTTATCGTGCTGACCAATAACAGAAATCGTTTCATCCATTGTTTCAAAAACAGGTTGTATTTTAATCGGGTCTTTACTCATAATTCAGCTCCTTTAATACGCAATATTTTCATTTACTGTCAAAAGACATTTAAAAATTACTTCATTGTCTGTTTCTTCTTCTATTAGTATCTCCAAATCTTTTACGATAAACTCACCATCTATCTCTTGTTTAAAAGAATTTTCAATTAATACTGGTAAATTAGCTTTAATTTCTTCATAGGTGTTTGTATTTATTATATCACTTTTTTCATAATATTGCTTTTTTTCAATATAAAATGGCGAATTCTCTAGGAAGAAAAATGGGTTTAATTCTTTCGTAACTAACTCATACTTTTCAAAACTTGGCTCTTTGAATGGGAATGTAATTTCTACCCCTGCTAGATGAAGGGAATAAAATTGCTCTTTTTTCGTTGTAAAAGTTTCAACTGAATAATTTTTTTGAGCAGTTACATTGACCTCGTACCAAGTATCGGCCCACACTTCACCAACAGGTACCTTATCAAGCGGAATAACTTCATTTGTATAAGGTTGCTCAACATAACATGTTACAAGTGGATCGCCAACTTTTACAACTTGATTTAATTCAACCAAAACACGGCAACTTTCTACAATATAGTGATCAATTACCCCTGATTTTTTTGCAAACAAGGTGTCGGAATAGAATGCCTTTTCTTCTTGAGGTATACCAGGCATATCATAGACGTCAAAGACAATGTCAGTTCCTTTTTGATAAATATTAATCCAGACGAATTCATTATAATAGGTGTGCAACTCTGCATTTATTAATTCAATATCTGTTTTCAGAAAAGCAAACGGGCCTACATTGAAAAAATGCGGTTCTAGTATTTCATTTAAATCATCTAATTCTTGATGTGTTAAATTACCATTAATTTTATATCCAATGGTCATATTGTTCATAAACACCATCAATACCATGGATAATATAATGACAGGCAAGCCAATTTTTATAAAAGCAGGATAGATAGAAATGACTCGTCTTACTGGATACACCTTAAGCTGGTGTCCATTTTGCTTAGCTATAACAACAAGGAATCCATCTTCGTGCTTCTTCACACTATATATTTGGATTCCTTGTCGCCTTAATTCCGATACCTCATACATGGTAGGAATTAAAATTTCAATCTTTGAAATAAATATGTTCAGCCACTTATTTTTCACCCTTATCACCGACTATTTCTATTTTTTTTATTCCTTCACTCTCAATTCTTAACACATAATCCCCATATTCTTTAATTCTTAGCATTGTCCCCTCAATAAGATATTGGCCATGAGGTGTGTGAATAACACAGTTATCATCGCAAAAATGATCCACATAACACTGATCATTTATCACCATGATTTTATTTTGAATGACTTGTATTACAGGATAATGTAATACTTGTTTAAAGATTAAGGACTCTACTTTATTAACCATTTCCATATTATCACCATCATTTTTATTGTTTTCATGAAAACTTACCTATAAGAGTGTATGTACAAGTGGGAATGAATATGATTAGTTGAACCTTGAATTTTATCAAGTAAAATGATAATCTAGATCACTATTTTATTGCATGGCTGCCTTTTCTCCTATGTGAATCTATTCTTTCTATAAAAAAGGAGTTGTATCATCATTCGATACAACTCCTTTTCCTATTATTCACTTAGTTCTTCAACAATAAAACCTTGAACATCTTCTTCTACAATATTTGTTCCAACAGAATTTAAATCAACACTTTTAAATAAATTCAAGTTTACTTTAACACTTGAACTTTCCGTTTTGATAAAAACCTCTTGCTTTGGATTTACTCGAATGCAGTCCACAAAATAATGCGGGTTAGACTTCACTGTTCGAATTCCTAGTGTTCCTTTTTTGTAACGTGACGATAAGATAATATCTTTTACTTTAACTTTTTTTATATTACCGCGTTGGGTTAGTAATAACATTTCATCTTCAGACGCAACAAGTAATGTTTTAATAACCACATCATCTGTCCCTAAGTTAATCCCTTTAACACCCATGGCTTTTAATCCTGTCAATGCCAATTCATCGTTATTAAATTTCAACAAGTAACCTTGCTGTGTCACAATAACAACTTCATTAACGCCCTGCGAACGTTGAATAGACACTAAACGATCATCTTCTTTAACTGAAATCGCACACATTGAGCGATTGTATCGCGTTACTTCAAAATCACTTAATTTGACCTTTTTAACCATTCCCTTTTCAGTGGTAAAGAACATAAACTCTTCTGTTTTGAAATTATTCACAACAAAGACTGAGATAATCTTTTCTTCAGAGTCCATCGCAACAATATTAGAAATATGTTGTCCCATGTCTTTCCACTTGAAGTCAGGTAATTTATAAACAGGTAAATACATATAACTTCCACGATTAGTAAACATCAGTAACGTAGTGAGGGTATCCACTTGAAGTTTAGCGACTAATTCATCGCCTTCTTTCATTTGTGGCATATCCGTACGGCTTGAATTGAATGAGCGAATTGAAGTTCGTTTCACATAACCATCTTTTGTGATCGCAACCATAACATCTTCTTTTAAGATCATATCGGTCTCATCAATTTTGATTTCTTGAATTTGATCTTGAATCACACTACGACGTGGCGTAACGAATTGTTTTTTAACTTCCTTCAATTCAGTTTGAATCACTTTGAGTAATTTAGATTCACTATTTAAAATGGCTAACAACTCAACAATCAATTTAGATAGCTGCTCATTTTCACGTTCTAAAGCCGTCACATCCGTGTTTGTTAAACGATAAAGTTGTAACATAACAATGGCTTCCGCTTGTTTTTCGCTAAAATCAAATGCTTTCATTAAGTTTTTCTTGGCATCTGTTTTATCAGACGATTGTCTGATCATATGAATAACCTCATCTAAAACTGAGACCATTTTAATTAATCCTTCGACAATATGCTGACGTTCTTTCGCACGTTTTAATTCAAAATTTGAACGGTTTGTCACGACTTCTTTTTGATGTTGGATATATGCATCAATCATATCAATTAATCCCATTAACACCGGTCGCTTGTTATAAATAGCAACCATATTAATGTTATATGAGACTTGGAGATCGGTATTTTTGAATAGATAATTTAACACCATTTCAGATTTAACATCTTTTTTTAGTTCAATCACGACACGTAATCCGTTACGATCCGTCTCATCACGAACTTCCATTAAACCTTCTACTTTTTTATCAATACGTAAATCGTCTATTTTTTTTACAAGGTTAGCTTTATTGACTTCATACGGTACCTCAGTCACGACTATTTGCTCACGCCCACCTCTTATTGGTTCAATTTCAGTTTTAGAACGCACAATAATGCGGCCTTTTCCTGTTTCATAAGCTTTCTTAATTTCAGAAACCCCTTGAATAATGGCACCTGTTGGGAAGTCTGGCCCCTTAATAAACGTTAATAGATCATCTAAAGCACAGTTTTTGTGATTCATACGATGAATCACTGCATCAATAACTTCACCTAAGTTATGTGGTGGAATATCTGTTGCATATCCCGCTGAAATCCCAGTTGCTCCATTGACAAGTAAGTTTGGGAAAAAGGCAGGCAACACCGTAGGCTCTGTCATTGAATCATCAAAGTTTGGAATAAAATCGACTAAGTTTTTATCAATATCCTTCAATAACAAACCTGAAATAGCTGCTAAGCGCGCCTCTGTATAACGCATTGCCGCCGCCGGATCACCATCGATACTCCCGTTATTTCCATGCATTTGAATTAACGGATTTCTAAGTTTCCAATCTTGTGACATACGAACCATTGCCTCATAAACTGACGAATCCCCATGGGGATGGTAGTTACCAATAACATTACCAACTGTTTTAGCTGATTTTCTAAACGCTTTTTCAAAGGTATTTCCTTCTTTATACATCGCGTAAAGAATACGACGTTGTACAGGTTTTAACCCATCGCGTACATCTGGTAAGGCGCGATCTTGAATAATATATTTTGAATAACGTCCAAAACGATCACCCATGATATCTTCTAATCGCATGACTTCAACACGTTGGTTCGATTTATTCATTTTCTACACCCTCTCTATATCTCATAATCATCTTCCATTGAGAAGTCAACATTTTGTTCAATCCACTCTCGTCGTGGTTCAACTTTATCTCCCATTAAAGTTGTGACACGATGATCAGCATCCGCCGCATCATCAATTGACACTTGTATTAAGGTTCTTGTTTCAGGATCCATTGTGGTATCCCATAATTGATCAGCATTCATTTCCCCTAATCCTTTATATCGTTGAATCATGTAGCCTTTTCCAACTTTTGCGATGGCTGCTCCTAACTCTTCATCTGTCCAAGCATACTCAATAACTTGTTTCTTACCTTGACCTTTAGACACTTTATATAATGGTGGTAAGGCAATATAGACTTTTCCTGCTTCAACTAATTCACGCATGTAACGGAAGAAAAACGTTAGTAATAACACTTGGATATGAGCTCCATCCGTATCGGCATCGGTCATGATAATGACTTTATCGTAATTTACATCACTTAAGTTAAAGCCTGAACCCACACCAGCGCCAATCGTATAGATCATGGTATTAATTTCTTCGTTTTTAAAGATATCTTCAAGTTTTGCTTTTTCGGTATTAATAACTTTTCCTCGTAAAGGAAGAATAGCTTGATACACTCGATTTCTTCCAAGCTTTGCTGATCCACCCGCTGAATCCCCTTCGACTAAGAATAATTCATTTTTTTGCGGATTCTTGGTTTGGGCAGGTGTTAATTTACCTGACAGATTTGTTTCTTTTTTCTTTTTTGTCTTCCCCGTCCGTGCATCTTCACGTGCTTTTCTCGCTGCTTCACGCACTTGCGCTGCTTTAATTGATTTTTTGATTAACATTTGAGCAACAGTCCCATTTTCTTCAAAATAGAATGTTAATTTTTCAGCAATCACATTGTCAACAGCAGAACGAGCTTCAGGTGTTCCAAGTTTCGCTTTTGTTTGCCCTTCAAATTGAAGCAACTGCTCAGGAATACGGATTGAAATAATGGCAGCTAGTCCTTCACGAATATCTGCGCCTTCTAAGTTTTTATCTTTTTCTTTTAATAATCCATTTTTACGTGCATAGTCATTGAAGATACGCGTTAAAACGGCTTTTGTTCCTGTCTCATGCGTCCCTCCATCTTTTGTACGAACATTATTAACGAACGATAATATATTTTCAGAATAGACACTTGAATATTGAAAAGCAAAATCAACTTCAATTTCTTGACTTTCTCCTTCAAAATAAACTACCTCATGAAGTCCATCTTTTCCTTCATTTAAGTAACTAACAAATGATTTAATTCCTTCTTCGAAGTAAAAGACTTCTTCTTTGTCATTACGAAGGTCAACAAGTTCAATTTTTAAACCTTTTAAAAGAAACGCTGACTCTCGCAAACGTTCACATAAAATATCAAAAGAATAAACCGTTGTCGAGAAGACCTCAGGTGATGGTTTAAACCAAACTGTTGTCCCAGTTTCTTTTGTTTTTCCAATGACTTCAAGTCCCATCACAGGAACGCCACCATTTTCAAAGCGCTGACGATAAATAGTTCCCTCACGATTAATTGTGACTTCAACCCATTCTGAAAGAGCATTAACAACAGAGGCCCCTACACCATGGAGACCTCCAGATGTTTTGTAACCACCCGAACCAAATTTTCCTCCTGCATGTAAGACAGTGAAAATGACTTCTGGTGTAGATTTACCCGATTTATGGACACCTGTTGGAATTCCACGTCCACTATCTTGAACACTAATACTATTATTTTCATGAATCGTTACTTTTATATTATTTCCGTATCCGGCTAATACTTCATCGATTGCATTATCTACAATTTCATAAACAAGGTGATGTAGTCCGCGACCATCAGTTGACCCTATATACATCCCCGGTCGTTTACGAACAGCCTCTAGTCCCTCAAGCACTTGAATTGAATCTTCATTATAATTTAAGTGAGCTGACATACTGACACTCCTTTCTCTTTCCATCTATCATTTTAAAAGATTTTCAGCGATATGGAAAGAATTTATTATATTTTCTAGAATATAATTACAATTTTTATCTTTTTCTTTGCAAAATCACTTCTTTTTTTACCTTCCTTATATTACGATTATACGCAAAAAATATGTCGAAATTTATAATATATTATTTTTTTTTGCAAAATACCATAATTTTATGAAATCTATATGCTATAATGTTTCTACAAAAAAGGAGGATTTCTATGATAAATTTCATTCTCATCATCGTCGCTTATTTACTCGGTTCTTTTCCTTCCGCACTTGTTATTGGTAAAACTTTTTATCAAAAAGATATCCGTCAATTTGGTTCGGGAAATTTAGGTTCTACCAATGCATTTCGGGTATTAGGAAAAAAAGGTGGATTTGTTGTCTTCGTACTTGATATCTTAAAAGGAGGCCTTGTCGTCTTACTTGCGCAATTATTTAACGCTTCATGGCATCCGTTAATCATAGCTATGTTTGCTTTAATTGGTCATGTGTATCCCGTATTTGCTCAATTCAAAGGAGGCAAAGCAGTTGCAACAAGTGCCGGTGTTATCTTATTTTACTCACCGATGCTATTTATCACTTTATTTATTATTTTTCTGGTTAGTTTAAAAATTTGGAAGATGGTTTCATTATCTTCTACCATTATATCCGTTTCAGCACTTTTTATTGTTTGGTTTGGTACTTATGATTTAACTGCTAAAATTATGTTTACAATCTTTGGGGCATTAATTATTGTTAAGCATATTCCAAATTATAAACGCATCATGAATGGAACTGAAAATAAAGTGTCATTTTAATCTTTATACCACTGAATAATTGAGGGGGACTCATTGTGAAAATAATTCAACAAGAAGAAACTATAGGCACAAAAGAGGAAATATACAAACAAATTACATCTATAAAATCAGAACTACATGAATTAGTTCAAACATTTGGAATTGTACATGAGCTAACAGTTGCCAAAAGCCAAGAATTAGATTTAGTTGTGAATCAATATATGGGGTGTAAAAACTAGCTTAAAAAAACAGATGATTTCATCTGTTTTTTTAGTTCAATCAATTATCCTCTACTTAGTCATTCTACAAGGAGATCCCCCTTTCCTATTCATCCACTTTTTGAATATAAACCTGGGTAAACTCCTGTTATACAGATGAATTGACTTACATTTTATCTATTTTAACGCACTTGTTTCCAGAAATAAAAAAAGAGAAAATCCGAATGGATTTTCTCTTTTTTTTAGAATAAGTGACTCATAAACTCACCTTATTTACTATTTTGATTGATAGATTTCATCACTTGGTTAATTTGTTTTTGTGATGGTGTACGACCCATTTGCATCATCATTGTACGCACAACTTCTTCATTAATAGGAGGATTTTTT
>JBOFCV010000543.1:0-3231 GCA_051646305.1 Turicibacter sp. | reverse complement strand
CGCCGCACTTGGAACACCATAACTAAACATCGCCAGTTGACGCTTTGCAGCAATTTTAGAATCTAGTTGACGAAGTGAACCCGCTGCTGCATTTCGAGGATTTGCAAATAATTCTTCCCCATTTTGTGCCCGAATCACATTCAACTTCTCAAGTGTTGCCTTTGACATATACACTTCACCACGAACCTCAAGCGGTTCAAGATATGAAATTTGTAGCGGAATCGTTTGAATGGTTTTTAAATTTTGCGTAATATCCTCACCCATTTCACCATCGCCACGTGTCGCCCCTTTTACGAATTGACCGTTATCATAATGAAGTGTTACCGCTAGTCCATCAATTTTTAGCTCACACACATATGTTGCATGAGGGGCAATCTTTTTGACACGACTATCAAAATCACGTAAGTCACCTTCATTAAACGCATTGCTTAACGACAACATCGGCTTATCATGTTGCACTTTCTGGAAATGCGATAAAACCGCACCTCCAACACGTGCACTCGGAGATGAATCAAGCTTTAAATCAGGATGAGATTCTTCAAGTCCTACTAGTTCTTGCATCAAGCGATCATATTCTAAATCACTAACACTTGGTTTATCTAAAACATAATATTCTTCATTATATTGCGTTAATAATTTAACCAATTCCATCATTCTTTGTTGTACCACGATGCTTCCTCCTCAAAAAAATCCATTTATAAGACATCTTCTTTATGTATTGATTAATCTCTTTTCTTGATTGCAGGATGAGTTCCTAATAACTTTTTAATGCCATGAGGCGCACTAAAGGCAATCGAGACGATATCTCCCGATACCCCGACGATTACTCCCTCACCAAATTTCTCATGTTCCACTTTATCGCCACTCTTATATGAGACATCTGCGTTTAAGTTAACCGTTGGAATATTTCGTTTAGGTGCTGCTACTTCCTTTGATACAAACGCAGGACGTGCCGGTTTTGGACGAAGTCCGACTTTATTTAAATGTTGCTCGCTAATTTCTTTAATAAACATCGATTCAGGATTACATGCACGTTGCCCGTACTGATAACGGCTTTCTGAATTCGTAATATATAATAAATCTTCTGCACGTGTAATCGCAACGTAAGCTAGACGACGCTCTTCTTCAAGTTCATCTCCTGCAATTTCAAGCGCTGAACGAAGTGGGAAAATCCCATCTTCAAATCCACAAATGAATACAACGGGGAACTCAAGTCCCTTAGCCGCATGAATCGTCATCAACGTAATTTTTGACTCATTGGCTTCTTCTTCTGTTTCAGTATCTGTTTGAAGCATTAAATCATTTAACATAATTGTCAGTTTCGTCATCGTTGTTAAATCATCTGGTGTTTCATCACTTTCTTCTTCAGCTAATATTTCCATTAAGTCTTGCTCTTCAAATTTATGAGACATCGACTTAAACTCTTCTAAGTTATCAATGCGGCTATGCGATTCAATGGTATTTTCATTTTGAAGCATTTCTAAATAACCGGTATTTTCTAGCACCATATCGATTAATTCAATTAATGTTTTTTCATTAATCTGCATACGCATTTTATAAATGGTTTCTCTAAATTCAATCATTTTATTTAATGTCCCTTTCGGAACAACACCCACAGCATCATGAATCGTCGCCATTAAAGATAATTCAGTTTCATTAGCCAGGTTAATTAATTTATCAACAGACGTTGCACCAATTCCACGCTTCGGTTCATTCACCACACGTAAAAATGATAAATCATCGTCTGGATTACATAGCAAACGTAAATAAGCCATTAAATCCTTAATTTCTTTACGTTTGAAGAAGCTCGTTCCTCCGATTAAACGATAGGGTAAGTTTTCTCTTAATAACGCCTGCTCGATTGAACGTGACTGAGCATTCGTTCGATACAGAACAGCAAACTCATGTAGTTCACGATCATCGCGCGCTAACATCTTAATTTTTTGTGCAATATACCCTGCCTCAACATCACCATCATTGGCACGATAATATTCGATTAACTCACCATCTCCACGCTCAGACCATAATTTCTTATCAATACGTCCTAAATTATTCGTAATGACATTATTAGCTGCACTTAAGATTGTCTGTTTTGAACGATAGTTTTGTTCTAATAAAATGACTTTTGCATTCGGATAATCATTTTCAAACGTTAAAATATTTTCAATATTTGCGCCACGCCAACTATAAATTGACTGGTCTGAATCCCCTACGACACAAACATTTTTAAATTTTTGTGCCAGTAATTTTACAATTTGATACTGTGCCCCATTTGTATCTTGGTACTCATCAATGTGAATATATTGGAACTTATTTTGATAGAATGTTAAAACATCTGGTTCTTTTTCAAATAAATGCACCGTTAGCATTAATAAATCATCAAAATCCACACGATTATTTTTAAATAATTTTTCTTGATACTTTTCATACACCTTAATCACATCTTCATTTTCCTGCTCACGAACTAAATCACGTGGTGTTTTTAATTCATTTTTCGCATTACTAATTTGTGATAAGAAATATTTTGGAGACTGACGCTTAGGATCTAAATTTAAATCTTCCATTACAGATTTAATTACACTTAATTGATCGGCATCATCTAAGATACCAAAACTTAAATCATATCCAATTAAATCAATGTCACGTCGTAAAATACGCACACACATCGAGTGGAACGTTGAAATCCAAACTTCTTTCCCTCTGTCACCTGCTAAATTTTCAACACGCTCTTTCATTTCACGTGCCGCTTTATTTGTAAAAGTAATCGCTAAGATATTCCAAGGCGATACCATTTTTTCTGCCATTAAGTAAGCAATACGATGTGTTAATACACGCGTTTTACCAGAACCTGCTCCCGCCATCACAAGCAAAGGACCCTCAGTTGTCATAATTGCCTGCTTTTGTTCTGGATTCATTTTGTCTAATAAGTTACTCATCCACACTCACCTCTTTAGTTATTTTTAGTTTTGGGTTGGTTCATCTATTGGAGTTTGGCCGGTAGCCAAACGTAATCCGTTGAAGTCAGTTTTGATTTTTGGTTGTTTGAACTTGCTTAGCTAGAAACTCGTCTTCCCGGTGGTCTAGTTTGCATGTTCACTACATTTGACAGTCGGTCAAACGTAATCCGTTGAAGTCTATTTTGATTTTTGGTTGTTTGAACTTGCTTAGCTAAATTCACATCTTCCCTTTAGTCTATTTTGGGCAAGTTCGCTGTATTTTAAATTTATTGAG
>JBOFCV010000536.1:0-4114 GCA_051646305.1 Turicibacter sp. | reverse complement strand
TATCTCCAAACCACCTATGTGAGCTACCATCCATTTGTAATAATAATCCTGCAGAATCCATTCGTTCCCTTTTTTTGCGCACTTTAGAACGCCGGCGCTTAGCGCGTTTTACATGATGAATATCATGTGCCCAGGTACGCAATGTTTCTCGTTTGATAGATATACTCTCATTCAGGCTTAATAGGCGGCATTTTACGGTTCGTGCCACAAGCCCACACTTTTGTAATAGTTAGATCGGAAATTTGCCAATAATTTCTTCATATTCATTTTGAGCATCAGAAAGTGACAACTTTGAGTAAATTTCAAGCGATTTTCGACTTTCGTGACCCGAATAAGGCTGTATTAATGCATCATCTATCCCTTGTTTCTTTAGCCAAGTAAATAAAAAATGTCTTAATTTATGTGGTGATATGGAATGCTCCATCCCAGCCTCACGAGAATAATTCTCAAGAATCTTCCTAATGGCTCGGTCTGTATAAGGCTTTTTCCAAGTAGATTCAAATAGATGAACCCCTCCTTTTTCGTGCATATTATGAACATGTATTGCTAAAACTTCTTTAAATCCTTCCGGAAACGGAACTATTCTGTCTTTTTTACCTTTCCCTTCAGTGATTCGTATTTGGCAGCGATCAAAGTCGATGTCACTGATTTTGATGTGGACTAACTCACTCACCCGAGCACCCGTATAAAGCAATGTTTTAATCATCAAAACATGCTTCATGTTTCGTGACTTCCACACTGCCTGGTAATACTTACAAATTTCTTCCTCTGTTGGTACATAAGGTAGTTTTTTTTCATTATGTGTGACATTAACACTTAGCTCCGTTCTTAAATGCCTGAATAGTTGACGTAGGTAATCATAATCAGGGTTTTCTTGCCTCAAGAGCTTAGCTAACTGCTTCGCTTTCTGTCTCACGGGAGTTCGTTTTTGTTCGGTCATTTTGTATTTCCTTTTCAATCGCAATGACTAACCGCTTATATAGATCGAGCGGGAATAAACCATAAGGATTGATGTGTGCATGAATTAATGGGGTTAAAGCGCGTTTATCTTCAGGTGTTAATCTCTTAGCCCAGGCAGGATCTGATAAGAGTTCCTGGATAATAAGGGTATTGATGTACACCATGCAGACTTGTAATAGATGTAAGCAAGATACGGCCAGCACTTGTTCTTTAGTCCGATTGGTAGAAAGTTCACCCAATTTGCCATAAAAAATAAAGCCCATAATGCCGTTCAATCGTTCAACCACATTTTGTGATTCATTAATCTCTATGCGTAGGTCTTCAGAAGACAAATAACGGCATAAAAAAATAGTTTTTACTGCATTACCTATCTCAATAAGCGTTTTGTACACAGGATGATTGTAGTTTTCTTTGCTGAATTTTTTAATGAGCACATCAGGGTCGACTGTCCCTGTTTTGAGTGCCGATACGTGCTTAACGTATTCATCATAATTTTCTTCAATCAATTGCCAGTTAATGGGGGATTTTAAAACCGGATCTAAATTAGGATAGTTGTTTTTTTGGGAGGCACTTGGATAATACAGTTTCTGGCGTTGGATCCCTTTAATACGTGGTAGCAAATCAAACCCAAGACCGTAGCTGAACCCAAATCCAACGGTGCTTTGTCCATGAGTATCAGTGTAAGCTTTGCTCATGTTCATTTTGGTGTCATGCCTTAAAACACCTGTAATCATGGCACCGACTTCTGATGACAAACAGGTTTTTATCTGAGAATGAACGACCATGGATTTGGTATCAACATGCCAGTAAATCATGATCCCGCGCTCTTTATAACGGGGATGCCATTCATTCATCAGATTCTGATCCCAACTACTAACCAGTGTTGAATCACAGGCACACCCAGTGGTTGCTTCTCCCCAAATAGCAGGATCACGAATAGCGATTATCTCATTAACCACATCAATAATTGCGGTTTTAACTCCTTCTTCATTGATAAAGCGCCGCTTTACATAATTTAAATCGGAATGACTTGCATCTTCGTTAGCAGCGCTAATTCGCTTTAACCCTGTATTGCTGCCTAAAGCATACAGGCAAAGAAGCAGTCTTTTTTGAAGGAGCTCTCCATCGAAAATTTCTCGATTGCCTACCGAGTGGAATTGCTTGGTAAAATTAACACGAAAATCAGCCTCCTTTAAAATATCGATTAAATTAATGGTTGACCAACGACGATTAATTTCTCGCTGTAACGTATCAAGGAACGGGGGTAACGCCTGTGCCTTTAATGGCGTTACTTTGATGTGGCCGTCATTTTTATCCAAGATTTTAACTTTCTTGTTATGCAAAATGGTGTCATTGAGGTTTTGTAAGTTAAGGTGTAGCTCGCGTTTAAGCTTTTTAATAAAATCCGAGGCCTTTAGTGGTAATCCAAGCTGTAGGTATCGAGCCTCGCGAGACGTTTCCCAATCAGCGGGCAAATCATCATCGGGATTACGGTAACGATAGGCACCCTCAATCCAGATTAATTTACAACGCAGTTTTTCCCGTAAACTTTCAAGGACAGCGACTTCATAATGAAATCGGTTAATTTTGACGGGACTGGCCTGTTTTTCGGTACCATTTGTGGTGCCATCATCTACCATCACAACAGTAACAGGAAAATCAGCCGTTTCAAAAACCATTGACTTCCAAGATGCAGGAATAACATTAGCTGTAGGGACAAGTGCAGCATCAGGATAATAAGTATCAGTCGACTCCTGATTTTTTTTAATGAATGCAATCGCATCCAATAAATCACGTCCTTCAGGGCTATTTGTTTTGAAAGTGAATGCATTTAATAGTTGTAGAAGAACTTTGCGATGAGCATGTGAATACAGTGAATGCACTTTGAGGTTAACTTGATTCTGATACCACTTATTCCCCTTATTTTTCAGCTCTATTACTAATTTTTTTAAGGTCTCCTGATTCACTATAGGATAGATTTCATCCTCAATGATGCCTTTGGGGTTCTCAAGAGCCGCCTCTGCAATTAAGTATAAAATATCAAATTTACCGTTAACTTTTTTGACTTCAGAGATGATTTTTTTATTAACATGAACCTCTGCTGATGATTTCATGTTGTGAATTAATTTAATAAATAAATCGGCTACATCGTCAGTTAATAACTGTGAGCGCATGTAGACAAAGCAAGCCATAGTAGCCACTCGTGCATTATGGACAAACTCAAGAACGTTGCTGGGTGAGGCCGCCATGATTCTTTGGTAATATTTTTTGATTAATTTTCTTGGTGTGTTATCAAATAATGATGATGGAATAGGAATGCTGCGAATAAAGTTTAATTTCTTGATTTCAAAAGCAACGTGCTTTAGTTTGGTGCCAGCAACATCTGCTTTTAAACGACGTAAGGTAATTTCATCATCTGGGATATTTTCTTTTTTTGAACCGTTTATTTTATTATCATCACACAAAAGCTCATTAACTAATTTTACTGATGTGGATGATAGCTGTTTCGTGATGTTTGCAAAAAACTGTTTTTCAAATCGGTGGATTGCAGAACGAATATAGCGGTCAGTCTTTTCATGGGTAAATGGTTCTAATTTGTTCTCTTTAAAAAATTCATGAGCCTTTTCGCGGTATTGTGGCATTGTATATGATCCATTCCCCATTTGATCAATCAACCAAATAATTAATGTTTCTGCATCGGATAATTTGGCAATTATGTAACCGAGAAACCCACGTATTTTTCGACGAAATCGCTCAGAAACACGGGTTCCAAGGTAAATTGGTTCAAATAAAACAGGGCTTATCTTTAATTGGGTGGCCAGTGAAGAGATGATCATAGGGTCAATGGTATCTTTTTTAATTGGGTATCGACCGTTGGTTTGAAAGAATTTTAACATTACAGCGAATGCTAATCGATTTTTTTCAGGATTATTTGACTGGACGAGTTCTAGCTCTTCAGAATCCAAGGTAAACAATGACTCTGGTAAGAAGGGATTTATTTGCATAAACTTAATTTCCTAGAAACACGTGTGTCGGTAAAAAACAGGGATTTTACTGATCATAAAATGAGCTGTCAATGCATTTTTGCGCGTATTTTGATCTTTTATCATATAACAGATTTTTAATAGGAACTTTAATTGTGAGATTTATAACA
>JBOFCV010000260.1:0-6120 GCA_051646305.1 Turicibacter sp. | reverse complement strand
CTATTTTTTGGTGTTGAACAGGATGTAGATTTAACAGGACCATTTGATGAACTTAATATTGAAGAGTCACGTATGACAGGTGTGGGGAGTACGCTTAATTACTTTGGAGCAGCTAATGTTAAAAAGCTTCAGGATGAGTATATGGAAAAAAACAGACTAAATATTCCGATGTTATTTATGGCAGATGTTATTTATGGTTATAAAACAATTTTCCCAATTCCTTTAGCGATGGGATGTAGCTTTAATCCAAAAAATTATTATTATGCGACTAAAATAGCGGCTAAAGAATGTTCGGCATCTGGGATACAACTTACGTTTGCACCAATGTCTGACTTAGTAAGAGACCCAAGATGGGGAAGAGTCATGGAGTCACCTGGGGAAGATCCATACCTAAACTCAATCATGACGGCTGCTGCTGTCAAAGGGTTTCAAGGAGATAATCCTAAAAATAAAGGAAGCATTGCAGCATGCGTAAAACACTTTGCAGGATATGGGGCATCTGAAGGTGGAAGAGATTATAATTGGGTTGATTTATCGACACATAGTTTGCGCCAATATTATTTACCTTCTTATAAAGCTGCTATCGATGCGGGTGTTAAAATGGTGATGACAGCATTTAATGTGGTGGATGGGATTCCAGCAAGTGCCAATAAAAAACTGTTTAGAGATATTTTAAGAGATGAATGGGGATTTAAAGGTGTTACAATCTCAGATTATGCTGCAATAGATGAAACAGTTATTAATGGGTACACAAAAAATGGTCAAGAAGCAGCCAAAGCCTGTATTGAAGCTGGAGTAGATATAGAAATGATGTCTTCTCATTATATGAACTATGCAAAAGAACTCGTAGAAGCAGGTAAACTCTCTATAGAGTTGATTGACCAAGCGGTAAGAAACATATTAGTATTAAAAGATGATCTAGGATTATTTGAAAATCCGTATAAAGATGCGGATGAAGAAATGGAGAGAAAACTTCATAAGTGTCCAGAACATCTACAAAAAGCAAGAGAAGTAGCACGTGAATCAGTTGTCCTTCTCAAAAATGAAGAAATTCTGCCACTTAAACCAACGACTAAAGTAGGAATAGCAGGTCCATATACACATTCAGATAACACGATGGGTGGATGGTCATTAACCGATAAAAAAAATGCAAATACATTAGCGAGCGCACTCGAAGAAAAAGGATTACAAGTTGTTACGGAAATGACAGATCAACTAGGTGCGATGCAACATGGAATTTTTGATGTGGAAGATCGCGTGCAAGAAGTGATAGAGGCATTTAAAGACTGTGACGTGGTTATCGCAGCGGTTGGAGAAAATCCAAGTGATTCAGGTGAAGCAGCAAGTCGTACAAATTTAAGATTATCACCTAATCAGGAAAAACTTATTCAAGAACTCCACAAACTTAATAAACCGGTTGTAATGATTGTGTTTAGTGGTCGACCATTAGAACTTAGTCCTGTCGTACCGTATTGTCAGGGAATCATTCAAGCCTGGTTCTTAGGGACAGAATCTAGTGGTGCACTAGCAGACATTTTAATCGGAGATTATAATCCCTCAGGAAGGTTATCAATGAGTTTCCCACAGACTGTTGGACAAATTCCAGTTCATTATAATTGTTACAATACGGGACGTCCAAGCCAGGGAAAAGTTGATCGATATGTTTCACGTTATTTAGATTGTTCAAATGAACCGTTATATCCATTTGGATATGGGTTAAGTTATGGTCAAGTGGCTTATAAAGATTTTGATGTGATTGAACACGAAAATGGTGTAAAAGCTAAAGTAACGCTTGAAAATACATCAGATAAAAATGTGAAAGAAACAGTGCAACTTTATATTAGGGATCTTTATGCAAGTGTAGTAAGACCGATTAAAGAATTAAAAGGATTTAAGCAAATAGAGTTAAATGCATTTGAAACGTGTGATGTTGAATTTGAAATAACAAAAGATATGTTGAAGTTTTATAATCATGAATTAGAGTACGTGTTTGAAAGTGGCGACTTTGAGATTATGGTAGGTAGAAATTCTACTGATGTTACAGGGAAAGTCGTGTATATTGACTAAAAATAAAATTTAGTAATTAAGAAAAAAATGATAATGATTAAAAATCGAACGAAAGACATTTGTTTTTTGTTCGATTTTTTATTATAAAAATTTGATATATCGATAAGATAGATTCAAGTTACAAGTAGTTAGTAGACGGTAATAATAAATGAAATGCGGTGTGAAAATAATCATTCTTATTGTATAATTTAGAGATGAGCGACATTTTATGAGAGGGGTGCGTTAAATGAATAGAGAAGTGTTGAAGAAACTAGCCCACGGATTAAATAATTTAAACTGTACATGGGGGATTGGTGGCTCTGTCCTATTAAATTATTTTAAAATTATTGAAAAACCTAATGATATTGATGTCCTTATTAATCCAGATGATTATTATATCGTAAAAGAGTTTATGGATTCTATTGGAACGCCGTTAGTACTGCAGTCTAAAGCACCATTTAAAACGGAACGATTTTTTGGATATCTCGTAGATGGAACGGTTATTGAATTTTTAGGTGGTTTTAAAATAGAGTTAGAAAATGGTCAAATATATGAATTTATTTTAGATGAATCAGCTATTTTTAATTATATAACGGTGGATCATATTCATTTAAATATGACTTCTTTAGAAGATTGGTTTGTTGCTTACCATGTGATGAATGATCCTAAGAATAGAATTCCCTTATTAAAGGATTATTTTGAAGATAATGGAATAGAACATCCCCAGTTATTAAAAAGGAATTTATCACAACCTTTACCTGCCTCTATTAAAGAGGATATGATAAGTCTTTTTAATTAGAAAAAATTAAGATAAATGAATTCAAATAAATGGGATGCATGCTTGTACAACAAGTGTTGGCCTAACAATTTAAAGTGAATGAAAATCAAGAAACGCTACAGCTAGCGATAAACAACAAATAACGAATAAAAGAGGTGAATTGATGGCAACGTTAAAGGATATTGCACAGGTCGTTGGGGTTTCGAATGGGACGGTTTCGCGCGTTTTAAATTATGATATGACGCTTTCGGTGAGTGAAGAAAAACGTATGGAAATATTTAAAGTGGCACAACAATTAGGCTATAAGAAAAAGGTTATTAATCCAACCATTGATCAAGTAGCTATTTTATATTGGGCGGATGAGCAAGAAGAACTTGAGGAGACGTATTATCAATATATTTTGGCGGAGTTAATGAGCCAGGCAAAGGAGCGTAATATCAATCTTGTTAGTTATAAAAAACAAGACGGGTTACGTGCGATTGATAAAAAGATTAATGCATTTATCGGAATTGGTTGGTTTGATCGAACGGAATTGGATTATCTGTTAGGGATTACGACGAATGGTATTTTTATTGATAGTTCGCCAGATGATAAATATTTCGATTCTATTCGTCCGAATCATGATTCAATTGTTACGCAGATTGTAGACTATTTTATGTTAAAGGGACATAAGTCGATTGGATTTATTGGGGGGACTGATCGAAATATTGATACGTTAAAGCCTTCAATGGATGTTAGAGAATGGTCATTTAGGGAGAGTGCAGCCTACTATCAAGTATTAGATGAGCGCCATATTTTTATTGCTGATTCGTTAACGGTTGCGCAAGGTTATCGATTAGGGCAAAAAATTATAAGTGAGTTAGGTGATGAGCTACCAACTGCATTTTGTGTGGGAAGCGATACGTTAACGATTGGTGTTTTACAGGCATTCTTAGAAGCACGAATCGATGTTCCAGCGCGTGTTGCATTTTTTAGTATTCATAACTTGAAGGTTTCACAGTATGTGTCTCCCCCGTTAACGACCTTCCATATTGATGTTCCGATTATGTGTGAATCAGCGTTAGATTTATTACAGGAGCGGATGATAAAAGGCCGAACGATAACGAAGAGTGTCTTTATTAATGGAACACCAGTCTTTAGAAAAAGCTGTTAATAATGGTTGTATAATCAGGAGTGTTTATCAAAAAGGAAACGCTTCTTTTTTTATGGTTTTTTAATTGACACGATCATAACCAGATGTTATATTAAGGTTAGTAAATATTTTACTAATAATAAAGTAAAATATTTACTTAATGTTGATCATACTGTCGCTAGGCGATGTTAAATAAAATAAAGGTAGGGGGATATGAAAATGGAATTTATAAAAGGAATGGATGTTTCAATGATTTCAGAATTAGAAGCAGAAGGGGCGAAATATTTTCTAGAGGGAGAAGAAACTGATTTATTCGAAATTTTTCGCAAAACTGGTGTTAATTCGATACGATTAAGACTTTGGAATGATCCATATGATGATCAGGGGAATCCATATGGTGGAGGAACAAATGATTTAGAAACAACAATTAAATTAGCTAAACGAATCAAAGATAGCAACTTAGATTTTATTTTAGATTTCCATTATAGTGATTTTTGGGCTGATCCTAAAAAACAAGTTAAACCAAAAGCATGGAAACACTTGAGTGGTATTGAATTAGAATTGACTGTGTATCAGTATACCCTGGGCGTATTAACGCGTTTAGAAGCACATGGCATTAAACCCTCATGCGTTCAAGTGGGAAATGAAATTACAAACGGCCTTTTATGGGACGACGGGCACATTAATCAATTAGATAGAATGGCGGCCTTATTAAAAGCTGGGATTACAGCGGTAAAAGATTTTGATTCATCAATTCGTGTCATGCTACATTTAGATTACGGAACAGATAATCCTCTGTATCGTAACTGGTTTGAAAAAGTTGAACAGTATGAACTTGATTTTGATATCATTGGAATGTCGTATTACCCGTATTGGAATGGAAGTTTAGAAGCCTTAAAATTTAATATGAATGATATCAGTGAGCGATTCAATAAAGACATTATCGTAGCTGAAACAGCCTTTGGCTATACAACAGATGACCTAGGCTGTAAAGGAATGATTCTGACTCCTGATTTAGCAAAAAATGTGACGTATCCGATTTCTAAAGATGGGCAAAAAGAGTATTTAGAAGCTTTATTACAAGTTATCAAAGAGGTAAACGGTCAAAGAGGAATTGGATTTATTTACTGGGAACCCGCCTGGTTACCGATTAAACAATGTACATGGGCAAAAGAGGCAGGATGCATTTATGCTAATGACGAAGGTGAAATTGGAAACTCATGGGCTAACCAAGCCTTATTCGATGAAGCCGGAAATGCTAATATAGCTTTCGAACTATTTAAGAAATATTAATATGTAGTTTTTGGTGAAATAAAATCAAAGCTTGTTAGAAAGGAAATACTCATGTTGATGCAGATAACTTCTGATATCAAGATGAGTATTTTTAATTTTAAACGGCTAAAAGTAAGATGATGTTAGAAGAAGAAAAAATATAGAGTAGGTTGAAAATAATTTGTTACAAAAGGTGAAAGATGGACAGGGTTAATAAAATAACTAGAGTAAGAAAATAATAATAATAAAAGTGTTTGTGATTATGGTGATTTTTTAAAAGAATATAATCTTTCAAATAATTGTTTTCTATATTTATAGACAGGATAGAAGTTGTAGTTTATTTTATATGAATTTATAGCGTCTATACGAGTAGAATATTTTATTTGAGCTCCCTCAAAGCGTTCTAAGTTTTTCAAAAGGCGAAAAACAATGTTAGTCGTTGTTCGTTTTATGTTATTTAAAACGATACTTCGACTATAGTCTATCGGGATACTAGTAGGACTGAGTTTTATAGGTAGCAAAGTTTACCTAGTTCAATTAATAGTTCGTATACAGGGCTTCTAGCGCCAAGGCATCAAGGCGGTCTAAGTTTTTCAAAAGGCGAAAAACAAGGCCTTCTAGAAAAGTATTTTAGGTTTAGAGCTTATTTCTTGATTTGTACAAAATATTTCTATTTGGACATTTATAAGCTAAAAAAGATTTTGAGTAGTTATCTAAAGTTGATTAATCATTTGTTAGTCTAAGTTATAGATTTTTTTGTAAAAAAATAAACTTTAATGTTGCATTATGTCGTCTGTACGCGTATAATTGCTCATTGTTTAATTACCAAAATAATTTTATAGAGGCTGAACGGTTTTAGCTTAAGAAATTTAGGGGATATAGGAGTTGGGTG
>JBOFCV010000447.1:0-4378 GCA_051646305.1 Turicibacter sp. | reverse complement strand
GGCATTAGATAAAGATGTTCATAAAAGTCTTATTTTAATTTTAGTGGCGATTTTCTTATGGTTTATGGCGTATAATGCTGTGACAACTGCCTTTTCGCGTTACGCTGTTACCGTTTGGGGACTTGAAGGGGGGGCGTTTGCCAATTGCTTAATGGTTGCAACGATTTTTGCGATTATGAGTTACATCCCGATTGGGGCGATTTCAAGTCGGATTGGGCGAAAGAGAAGCATATTGCTTGGGATTATTATGATGTTTGTGAGTTATGTCGGGGCATTTTTCTTTACATCATTCCACCCAGTCATTAACGTTTTATTTGCTTTGATTGGGATCGGTTGGGCAGCTATATGCGTGAACTCACTGCCAATGGTTGTTGAAATGAGTAAAGGAAGTGACATTGGAAAATACACTGGCTTTTATTACACGTCATCGATGGGGGCTCAAATCATTACGCCAATGGTATCGGGTATGTTATTACAATACGTTTCTTACCGAACCCTATTCCCATATGCAGCCCTCTTTTCCGTTCTTGCCTTTCTTATCATGTTAAGGGTAAAACATGGGGACTCTAAACCGATTCAGAAAAAAAGTGTGTTAGAAAATTTTGATATTGAAGATTAAGATCAGAATCGAGGTTAAATAATGGTTGTATCTATTGTAGTGTTCATCCTTATTTTAATAGGGTTATATTTAATTTTTATTATGCCACGCCTTTTTAATAGACCGGATAAAAGTTCGTTGATGGGTGTTTTTTATGCCCATCGCGGGTTGCATGATAATGCCATGGATGCGCCTGAAAATTCACTTGCCTCATTTAAAAAGGCGGTTGAAGCGGGATATGGCATTGAGTTGGATGTTCAATTAACAAAAGATGGGGTGTTAGTTGTCTTTCATGATGAGACCTTAGACCGCATGTGTTCTGTTAACGGGAAAGTCATAGATTATACGTTTGATGAGTTACAAGCGTTTAAGTTGGGGGATTCGGATGAGTTAATTCCAACGTTTGCGGATGTTTTAAATGTGGTGAGTGGGAAGATTCCATTAATCATTGAGATTAAGATGCATACGGCTTGCACTAAAGTTTGCGTAGCCACAAATAAGGCACTAGAAAATTATCAAGGGCCTTATTGTATTGAATCATTCCACCCGGTGGCGGTGCGTTGGTATCGTAAAAATCGTCCGGATGTTATTCGTGGACAATTATCATCTAATTTTAAAAATGAGAGTTTGAGTCATTTTATTGTGCAGCATTTGTTAACTAATTTTATAACCAAACCGGATTTTATTGCGTATGGTCATCAGTATCACACGGGTTTGTCGCGCCAATTGTGTCAAAAGCTTTATCGTTGTCTTTCGGTTGCGTGGACGATTAAATCACAGGCAGAGCTAGATGCATGTCGTGATTCTTTTGATTTATTTATTTTCGAAGGGTTTATTCCGGACCAAAAGTCGTGACAAAAATAGTGGCTCGTCACATATGAGCCACTATTTTTTAGTTTCTATGTGTTTCAAATACTCGGGCAATGCTCTTTTGTCATATCTTATGATTGATTATTAGAAAAATCGAATAAAGGAGTGACAAGATGGAAACACGTAGTGCAGGAACTTATCGAGGGATAGATGTTTCACATTGGAATGGTGCTATTGATTATAAACAGGTTAAAGCGAGTGGTATGACGATTGTTTATATCAAAGCGACTGAGGGTGATTATTATACGGATAATATGTTTAATACGAATTATACAAATGCGAAAGCTCAGGGGTTATTAGTTGGTTTTTATCATTTTTTCAAACCAAGCATTGATGCCGTGGCTCAAGCTCAATATTTTGCGAATGCGATTAAAGGAAAAACACCAGATTGTTTGTTGGCGCTTGATATTGAAACAACGGAAGGGGTATCGCCTGCAAAATTAACAAATATGTGTGTGACTTTTTTGACTGAGTTAGAGAAGCTAACGGGGTATCGCACTGTCGTTTATACGTATACGAGTTTTGCAAAAACTTGTTTGACACCAGCGATTGCTAACTATCCGTTATGGATTGCGCAATATAATGTAGATACACCACAAAGTAATCCCATTTGGACGCAATGGATTGGATTTCAGTATTCAGAGAAAGGGGCGGTATCAGGAATTAGTGGGACGTGCGATGTCGATGTCTTTATGAAAGATATATTAATAGCACCTGCGACTTTATCTAAAGCGCCTATCCAAACACCTATCCAACCGATAACTGCTAACACTTATACCGTTAAATCAGGCGATACGCTCTCTGGGATCGCAACAAATTACAAAACGACAGTTCAAGCTTTACTCAAACTAAATAATATTAGGAATGCCAATTTAATTTATCCCGGTCAAGTGTTAAAACTTAACTAAAAAAAGTCGCCATCATTTTTATTGTTTTCATATGTTAGAGCAGTAAGGATAGGGGTATAATTTTTTAGTTTACCTGATAGGTTGCGTTGATTGAGCTAGAATAGTTCTCAGTTTGTAAATAGGAATAAGTCGTATTTAAATGACTTGTTCCTATTTTTTATTCGTTTCACTCATTATAAATGTAAATGATAGTGTATTTCTATCAATTAATATATAAAAAACGATTAGATTTATCAGTGTTTGTGTATTACAATTTATTTATGACATGTGAAAAATAAATCAATCTTTAGGAGAGATGATCGATGAATAAATACACAAACATTTTTAAACCGTTAACAGTTAAGCATATGACCATTAAAAATCGTATTATTATGCCACCAATGGGATCTAATCACGGAGGTGCAAATGGGGAATTTGTAGAAAGTCATATTAAGTATTATGAACAACGTGCAAAAGGTGGAACAGGATTAATCATTGTTGAAAATGCATGTGTTGATTTTCCTTTAGGGTCAAATGGAACAACACAAATTCGTATCAATCATGATAGCTTTATTCCAGGATTATATAAATTAACTGAGACGTTACATAAATATGGAACAAGTGTTGCTCTACAAATCAATCATTCGGGTGCTTCAGCTATGCCTAGTCGTATTGATGGATTACAACCTGTTTCGGCTTCTACTATTCCGTCAAAAACAGGTGGGGCAATCCCGCGTGCTTTATCAAAAGACGAAATTGAAGAGATTGCCGTGAAGTATGCCCAAGCTGCGCGCCGTGCTCAACTTGCTGGATTTGATGCGGTTGAAATTCATGGGGGTCATTCATATTTAATCTGCCAATTCTTATCGCCATTATATAATGATCGTACAGATGAATTTGGTGGATCAATTGAAAACCGTACACGCTTTGCTAAAATGGTCATTGAAAAAGTACGTGCCCAAGTCGGACCCTTCTTCCCAATTTTATTCCGAATTTCTGCGGATGAATTATTAGAAGGTGGAAATACATTAGACGATACATTAGAAATTTTAGAATTTTTAGATGATGAAATCGATATTTACAATGTCTCTGCTGCATTAAACGATTCTGTTTACCAACAAATCGATGCGATGTATTTAGAAGATGGATGGCGTGCGTATATGTCATTGGCTGTTAAAGAAAAATTTAATAAACCAACGATTACAACAGGTAATATTAGAACAGCAGCTGTTGCTGAAGAGATTTTAGCATCAGGTAAAGCGGATTTAATCGGGATGGGGCGTGGATTAATTGCCGATCCAAACTGGGTTAATAAAGTTAAAAAAGGTGAAGAACATACCATTAGAAAATGTATTTCTTGTAATATTGGATGCGCCGGAAACCGTATTGGCTACAATAAACCAATCCGTTGTACGATAAATCCAGATGTTATTTTTGAAGAGACACATAAAGCTTACAAAGTAACGAAACCAACGAACGTTGTTGTCATTGGTGGGGGGACAGCAGGACTCGAAGCTGCTTGTACAGCCGCCGAAGTTGGATGTACAACCTTCTTATTTGAGGCGCGTGAAACACTAGGCGGTTTAGCAAGTGAAATTGCAAAATTACCTGAGAAAAAACGTATTCAAGATTTCCCAGATTATTTAATTGAACGTGCTAAAAACTTAAAGAATTTAATTATTTTTACAAGTACTGAAGCGACAATTGAGAAAATCGAAAACTTAAAACCAGATTTAATTGTGAATGCAACAGGTTCAGTGCCACTACTTCCACCGATTAAGGGGCTACATGATTGCGTGGATCAAGAAAATAGCAACGTCTACTCAATCTTTGGCTTAATTAATCAGATCAATAGTTTCACTGAATTTGATGGTAAAAAAGTTGCTGTGATTGGTGGGGGTGCTGTGGGTCTAGATGTTGTAGAATTCTTCTCTGAACGCGGAGCACACGTTTCAATTGTCGAACGTTTACCAGAATTAGCACGTGATTTAGACTTTGTAACTAAAGTTAATATGATGGCTAT
>JBOFCV010000392.1:0-2109 GCA_051646305.1 Turicibacter sp. | reverse complement strand
CTTGTGATATCCAATTTCGCTTGCCTGCATGGGATGATGACAAGTCAAAAATTACTTTCTTAGTCATCCCATCAAGTGTCTCTGGAATATAAAAAACATCCAAGTTTTCAAATTTAGATGGATGTAGAGAATCATTTCTTTCACGAGTGCGCCAAAAATAATTACCCCACATATCCATAGGATAACTATTTCCAAGTGATTTTTTACTTACCAGACCATACTCATCAACTACCAAAAAGTTATGGTGTTCAATTTTATACTTTCGACTTATCCTTTGCCATAAGTCCCAGTCACAGTTCCTTGTCATTAGTATATGCGGGTCATACAAACCGATATCATTAATAATATTTCTAGGTAAAATAACTGAACTATTAGCGATATAGTTTGAAAGAGCGAGCGTTTTATTAGTGATATTGCTCCCAATCTCTATCGTTGCCCCACTAGTGATAAGGTTGGCATTACCATGGCACATAACATTTGTTCGTTCATTGATGGCATCAAGTAAATTTTTAAATGCATCTGGATAAAAATAGTTATCATCAAAAGCGAATACAATATATTTACCATTTGATTTTTCATATGCTTCCCACTCAGATATAGCGGGCAAGCCAATATTTTTTGAATGCCTAAGTAAATCTATTCGGCAATCTAAGTCCATATAATGATAGATAAGATCTATGCTCTTATCTGAACTAGCGTCATCAACAATAATGACTTCAAAGTTACTAAATGACTGTGCAATGATTGAATCCAAAACTCTTTTGAGAAACCCGTTATGGGCCTTCTCGAAGGTTGGTAACAATACTGAGATAAGAGGCGGGGCATCGTCCTTATTTTTATTAGGAACCCAGGTAGTTGTTTCAACTAAATCCTTTACATACATTTACAGAACTCCTGTTCTCTCATATTCCTTTATAACGCTATCTTTATCACCATCAGCAATAACTTTGCCAGATTTAATCCATATCACTCGGTCACAATACTCTCTAATCAACCCCATAGAATGACTAGTGAAAACCAAAATTTTTCCATTCTGCATAAACTCATACATACGATCTTTTGCTTTTGCAGCAAAGTTCATATCACCGGCACCAACGACTTCATCTAATAAAAGAATTTCGGGGTTAATTGATGTAGACACAGCGAATGCAAGACGTATAAACATTCCTGCAGAATAGGTTCTCACTGGATAATTTAGAAATTCACCAAGCTCTGTAAATTCAGCTATTTTGTGAATTTTCTCTTCAACTTCATCAGGCTGCATACCCAATAGAAGCGCTCGAATTCTAATGTTGTCCCAACCGGTTTGATGCATTTCAAAACCAGTGGCAAACTCAAACATGGGACATACATGACCAATAACATTTACTTTGCCACTCGTTGGCGGATATATACCTGCCATGAGTTTCAGTAAAGTACTCTTGCCTGCACCATTTAGTCCAATAACGCCGACACGCTCACCTTGCCCTATAGAAAGGTTTATATTGTCCAGAGCTTTTACATATTTGACATTATTATCTCTCTGTAAAGCACCAATGATTCTGGACTTAAGAGAACCTCCATTCATATTTACTTTGAAATGGACAGATGCATTTTCTAGAGAAATTTTCAATTCATTACTCATAACATATAAACCACTTGACGAGAATATTTTCTGACAACAATCACTGCCAAAATAAATAGTGTAAATGCATAAATAAACGCATTCAAGTACACATCATAACTTGCAAGTGAACCATTTATAAATGGATACCTGACAATTTCCATTGCATAATAGAGTGGGTTGTATTTATATACAAAATCCAATCCGCGAGCAGATAACATTTCGGGTGTATACATTACCGGTGTCACATAAAATAGCACTTGCATTACACTTGAAAATAGATGAGGAATATCTTTAAAACCTGCACCTATATGTGAAAATATAACCATCGTCAATAAATTAATGATTACAAACAATGCCATACCAGGTAAAGAGCAAATAACACCTATAACTGTTAACTTACCATAACAAGCCGCAACCACAAGAAACACAATCAAGCCAACTAGTAGCACAATTATATTTGACACTAAAGTTCTGAATACATAGACAGCCTTAGGGAACGTAAA
>JBOFCV010000334.1:0-9119 GCA_051646305.1 Turicibacter sp. | reverse complement strand
ATCCAATCTACAATTTTGATACGCACGATTTCATCTTCCCAATACCCAACAACAATTTTACGACTTTTGCGAAGACGTGCGCCAATAAAACCATGCTCGCGATCCCCGTGTGCTGATTGGTTTAAGTTCATAAAGTCCATGTCAATTTCATTTAACGGTATGGTTCTATTATATTGGGTATGTAAGTGTAACCATGGTTTACTTAATTTCGTTAATCCTGAAATCCACATTTTTGAAGGTGAGAATGTGTGCATCCACGTGATAATCCCAGCGCAATTTTCATCATAATTCGCATCTAAACAAACGTTAGTAATTTCTGATGGTGTTGTCACAATCGGTTTGAACACAATAGTTGCCGGCACATTTGGATCAAGATTTAATCCCTGGGCCATCATTTGTGCGTGATCACTAACTTGCTTTAAAACGTCTTCTCCATATAAATGTTGACTCCCGGTAATAAACCAAAATTCATATTTTCTTAATTCTTTCATTATTTATCCCTCTCTCCAAGCCCTAGGCTTTTATCGCATTTTTTTTAATTTCTTTTAAACGTTTCATGACATCATTGCTTCCACGACCAAAGTAATCATGTAAGTTCGTATACTCTGCATATAAACAGTCATAAGCCTCACTATTTTCTATAATCGGTTCATATACAACATCTTTTAATTTCCCCATAACTTGTGACGCTTCAAACACCGATTCATATCCACCGCGCTCTTTTCCTGCTGCCACTGAACCGAAAATAGCCGATCCTAAAGCTGGACCTTGAAGACTACCAGAGATTTTCACAGGTTTTTTAATAACATCTGCATAGATTTGCATCATCATTGTATTTTTTTCAGCAATTCCCCCAGCAGCATAAAACTCATCTATCAGAACCCCATTTTCTTCAAATGTTTCAATAATTTTTCGTGTTCCATACGCTGTTGCTTCGATTAAAGCACGATACATTTCTTCTGGTTTTGTTAATAAGTTCATCCCTACCATGACACCTGTTAAATCAACATCAACTAATACTGATCGGTTTCCATTCCACCAATCTAGAGCGACTAAGCCACTTTCACCAATCGCAAGTTTTTCTGCTTTCTCAGTTAGATAAACATGAATATCTTTCCCACAAGCTTTTGCTTGGTCATGATAGTCTTTAGAGACACAATTTTTTACAAACCACGCAAAATGATCACCTACACAAGATTGACCAGCTTCATAACCATAAAATCCAGGTAAGATTCCATCTTCAACAACGCCACACATTCCTGGGACTTCTTGTTCAAAATCCCCCAATAACATATGACAAGTTGATGTTCCCATAATCGCTAACATTTTTTTAGATCCATCTATTTTCACAGCTGGTACACAAACATGTGCATCTACATTTCCAACAGCTACAGCGGTTCCAATACGTAATCCTGTTAATTGAGCTGCTTTTTCTGAAATTTCTCCTGCTTTAACACCAATGGGTGAAATATCGCAACTTAATTTATCATTTACAACATTCTCAAGTCTTGGATCAAGCGCTTTAAAGAACTCAGTTGAGGGATATCCCTCTTGCTTATGCCACATGGCTTTATAACCTGCTGTACATGAATTTCTTGATTGAATACCTGTTAGTTGCCACACAACCCAGTCAGCAGCTTCTAGAATATAATCAGCTTGATTGTATATCTCTTCTGTTTCATCAAGAATCTGCCATACTTTTGGGAACAACCATTCAGATGAAATTTTTCCTCCATAACGAGCTAACCATTTTTCGCCACGTTGCTCTGCTATTTCGTTTAATAAATTTGCTTTATCTTGTGCCGCATGATGTTTCCATAATTTCACATAAGCATGCGGTTCATTTTTCAATTTTTCAATGAAACACAAAGGTGTTCCATCATTTTTCACAGGTAATATGGTACACGCTGTAAAATCAATCCCCACTCCAATAACATCATCTGGTGAGACGTTCGTCATTTCTAAAACTTCAGGAATTGTCTTCCCAAGAACATCTAAATAATCTTGTGGGTGTTGCAATGCCCAATCATGCCCAAGTTTTGTACCATCTGGTAATGTTGAATCCATAACAGCATGTGGATATTCAAGTACACTCGTCGCTAATTCCTCTCCCGTTTCAATATTAACAAGAACGGCTCGCCCCGATAATGTTCCATAATCCACACCAATTGAATATTTACCCATTTTTATCCCCCTCCAATAAGCAACTCTCAAATATAACCTCTAACATTCCATTTTTAAGTTGCACATAGTTTATTGTCATTACAACTTGTATGTCTGATGAAGTTGTACGCTCAACTCAATTAGATTATACACCTCGTTGTCTGTATTTTCAATACAATTGAAAGGGTTTTTTTACTTTTATTACCATGTTTTATACCACGTTATGGATAAATTCTAATATCAATTGAAATATTAGAATAAAAGTTGTATACTTGTACTATACAAGAATAAGATATATGTAATACAATTTTCCTTGAAAGGGGGGTCTACTTATTCTAAATCAAAATTTACCAAAATATGTTGCTGTTGCAGAATGGATCAAACAAAATATTTTTGATGACACCTTCAAAACAGGAGATAAATTGATGAGTGAAAATCAATTATGTGAAAGGTTTTCAATTAGTCGCCAAACCGCCCGACAAGCGATTTCAATGCTAGAACAAGAAGGGCTAATCATTCGTAAACAAGGTAGTGGAACTTATGTTAATAATATTAACCTTTCTGCTAAACAACCTTCAAAAAACATTGGACTTGTTACAACCTATTTAGATGATTATATTTTTCCAACAATTATTTCAGGTGTTGAAAAAGTTCTTTCTAAAAATGGTTACAATACAACGATTCGTTTAACACGAAACAAAGTCAATAATGAACGTGAACAACTTTTATCCCTTCTTAAGTCTGATATCGACGGGCTTATTGTTGAGGCAACAAAATCTGCTCTTCCAAATCCTAATATCGATATCTACAAACAGTTTTTAAGTCGACAAATTCCTGTTGTATTTATTAATAGTTACTACACGTCTCTTGACTGTAATTACGTTGTGGTTGATGATGAATTAGGTGGCGAGATGGCAACACAATATTTATTAGATCAAGGTCATAAAAAAATCACTGGAATTTTCAAATATGATGATATGCAAGGGAATTTACGCTATAAGGGATTCCTTAATATAATGTATAAAAACGATTTGAAAATGGATGAATCAACGATTATCTGGTATTCAACAGAAAATATGGAACAGACTTTTAGCGAAGAGAACATTCAAACTTTAATTACCAAACTAAAAGATTCTACAGCTATCGTTTGTTATAATGACCAGATTGCATTAAAACTAATGCAATTATTAACTCATCATGACATTCAGGTTCCAAATGACTTATCACTTGTGAGTTTCGATAATTCAATGCTTAGTGAATTAGCAAATCCAGCCATGACAAGCGTCACCCATCCAAACAAAGAATTAGGGAAATTAGCTGCTGATTCCATCTTAAAAATGATTAACAATCCTCATTATGAGGTTAAACATGTCTTCACTCCAAACCTTATTATTAGAGATTCAGCTAAGGTCATCGAAAGTGAATAGAAAAAACCTCGAATCATAATTGATTCGAGGTTTTTTCTATTTAAGTGTTAACTTCAGTAATCGAGTACCATGTGATTGAACCCGCATTGTTATTGTATCCGACGTTATCAGGATATCTTCTTTTGCCCACAAGTCTCTTACATTAAATACCCCTTCAAGCTGTAACTCCTGCAGTGATACACTCACCGCTGTAACTTCAAGTCCTAAATTAAATAAAGCTAAGTATCTTGCACCACACTCACCCACCGAAGTCCAGACCACATGATTTCCTCTGCGATATAATTGTTTCGCTGAGTGTGAATGATTTAAAACACGTAATACCTCTACATTTGTTAACAACGATAACGTAAAATCATCATTATCACGCAATTCACATCCCACCATTAAGGGAGATCTAAAAATAGACCATAATGTCATCATTGTTAGTTGCTCATCTTGCGTAAAATGAGTCATTCGATCTCCAAAACCATGTTCACATGAACGAATCCCTAAATGACCAATCGGCAACATATCAGCATCTGGCCAATGCCCAGGCCCAACATGCGAACTCCATTCATGACACTTCTCAAATTCAAACAATAAATCTTCCCATCTATCCCAATAATCATTTGTCATGCGCCACATCGTTGCATACTGCTTCACATGCTCTGCACACTCAATTGGTGTTGGCCCTGGAGATAAACTAAGTACCATCGGACGACCAGACGCATCGATTGCTTTTCTAATCATTTCAATTTCTTGATCAAAATATTCACTAAATCCAATAAATGATTTAGCAATATCATCAACCTTCACAAAATCTACTCCCCACGAAGCATACAACTCAAAGAGCGAATCATAGTAAGCTTGCGCCCCTTCTTTAAAAGGATCAACACCATACATATCTGTATTCCAAGAACTAATCGAATTTGTTGCCGCAATTTCTCGTGCCGATGCATGACTTCCAAATATTTTAGTATTTTGGTGAACTGCCTGTCTTGGAATACCACGCATAATATGAATCCCAAATTTTAAACCTAATTCATGAATATAATCTCCTAATAGCTTAAAACCAACACCACCTTTTGCGGATGGAAAACGATTAACAGCCGGCATCAACCTTGAATACTCATCCATTTCAAGTTCCGTAAAGGCATGATATTGCGACGTATTAGCTAGTGGCTCATACCATTGAATATCAACAACAACATACTCCCAACCAAATTCCTTTAAATGTTTGGCCATGTACGCTGCATTTGCACGAACCTCATCCTCATTCACACTCGCCCCGTAACAATCCCAACTATTCCACCCCATCGGTGGTGTATACGCTAACATCTTCTCCATCTCTCCCTACTCCTTCTCCATACACCATTATGATTAACTCAACCCTCAATCATGGTTCTCACTTCTAAAATCCCCCCTACAACACTCATATCATGTAGGTTTTTAAACGTAATCGTTATCACAAATTTACCGCTAACTGTTGGGATGACTTGCTTAAGTAAATCATGATCCAACGGATACATTATATCAACAAGCTCAGGTTTCCCCGTCCCAATCAAAGTTTCTCGCTTAAGCAAACAATCATTAACTAATATATCAAATGTTCGGTCAACTCCATCAAAAGCATGACCGTTATGTCCATAATACGTTACATTTAAATAATTAGAATTTGTCGGATCAATTGCCAAATCATAAGAAATCAGCCCATCAACGCCACGAGCATCACGCCACCACATATCAACATCACCTAAGTAACCCGCATAGGAATTTACACCCTGATAGTGATGTTCTATTTCTGATTGTTGCTCTCCCGGACGAACTACATCAATTGTTGCATCAAATAATCGATCATCGCGTGACAGCTTCAAATCTCCTAAATTTTCATAAGCTTCTATCGTATACTTATTCCAATAAATCGTATAGCGCTCATGATGCGTACTATAAAATGGTTTTAATGTGATGCTAATATCACCCGGTTGACCTATTTCAATTATTTTAAATGTTAATGTTTCCAATGAATCAATCTGAATTAACCTATTTAAATCTGTTTCATCCGTGACAAGCGTCGGTACAGAAATCTTAGGGTGGTTCATTAATGACAAATGATCAGCTACAATGTCTTGAGATGGAAAATTTTCTATCCCTAATTGACCGGCTAAGACAATAGGACCATACATAAATACAACCTTATTAAAGTCATCCATAGAAATATATTCGCGTAATCCCATCGGGATCGTCACATATATTTCATCATCTTTCTTAAAGCGCTCATCAAGTGTTAAATAACCCTGTTCATCTGTTTCCAACATTTTATTTCCATAACGTACACTCATTTTTCCACACGTCCAATAAGGAACTCTAACTTTTAAAATAAGATGTTCTTGTTCTATTTGTGCAATCCGAATCACTACCCGATCGGAATATGGAAACTTCGTATCTACCGTCACTTTTAGTTTTTCTTCATGACATTCAAAAGTAGAGGCGATAAATAAATTAAGATATAAAGTATTTTCCTCGTGGTAGTAAATCCCACGATTGTATCGAGATGGATTTTCCATCCCTGATCCTGTACAACACCAAAAAGAATCTTCTAACGATCCATACACCTTAAAATGCCCCGGATAGTTTGACGTAAAATAAGTTTTAGCTCCTGTTTGCGGGTCTTGCGAAGCAAGAATATGGTTATATAAAGCACGTTCATAATAATCCATATACATGGATTCTTTTGTCCATCTAAATAAAAACTCTGCCAACTTCAACATATTATATGTATTGCACGTTTCAGCTGCATCACGAGATAAAACCTCAGTCCGCGCAACACCAAAATGTTCTGAATTCGAGTTTCCCCCAATAACAAATGAACGATTTTCAGTCACCGTATGAAAGAAAAATTTAACGGCTTTAAAATACGCCTCCTCATGTGTTACTTCATACAGCTTCGCCGCTCCTATAATTTTAGGAATTTGGGTGTTGGCATGTTGACCTTGAAGTTCGTCACATTCCTCTATGAGTGGGTTTAAAATCTTTTTTTGAGTGAATTTAATCGCTAATTCTAAATAACGCTCATGACCAGTGATTTCATATAAATCAGCCATCACTTCATTCATACCACCATATTCACAACGTAACATTCGCTCAAAATCAACTTCAGTTAACGACTTCAACCCTTCATAAGCCCAATCGGCTAATCGTGTCACAACGATTAGAGCCTCTTGATTTCTACCCATTCTGTAAGCATCAATCAATCCTACATAAAGTTTGTGAATGGAATACCACGGAACCCAATAGCCATTCAGACTAAAGTTCTCAACTACAAAATTCCCACTAAACACTTGATCAAATGGTGTGCTATCAAATCCAGCTAAGTATCCGTCTTCCCGTTGTAATGTTAAACATTGTGAAATAATGTACTGCATTCGACGATGCATTTCTTCATCACCAGTGGACTGATACATACTAGAAACAGCCGATAAATAATGCCCAACCGAATGTCCTTTAATTTCCAAACTTTCCCATCCACCATATTTCGGTTTTTTGGGTGTTTTTCCTACCCCTTCATATAATGGTGCTAGCAAGCGATCCATATCCAACTTTAACAAATACTCTTTCCCGATATACTGCGACTCTGAAAACAAATACCCTTCAGTCAATCTTACAGTTGATTCTCTCATCAGCAATCTTCTCCTAACTCAACTTTACAACATACTCTGAACCTAACCAAAGTTTAATTTGTACGTACAAATTAATTAACAACAAATACAACTTCATTATAACTTCACCCTGTTAATCTGTCAACAAACTTAAGAAATCTATAAAAAAAACCAAGATTAGTTAAAGCCAACCTTGGTTTTTTTTATAGATTTCTCTATCTCCTCTTGTTATCTCTTCTTGTACCACTTTTTTTGCAAACAATCGTAATGATTCCTCATATTCATTCGCCAATTCTTCACCCATCCTCTTTAATAAATTAATATGCTTTTGTGAGACATTATCCATACTTGTGTTAATACCCAATTCCTCTAAATTTTTTTCAATTCTTAAATATTGATTTTCACAATGCATGACATGATATAATGTTTTCAACTGATGATCTACTGTTTCTGAAGCTGATGAGTTAAAAATACTGATAAGTGGCATAATCCATTGTGCACCACCCCATTTTTTTACTAGTTTATACGGATACAACGATTCTTTTGCCCCAGTACCTAAAGACAGTATCATAATATCCTTTTGTGAAGGCTTCATTTTAAATTTACACACTTCAATATAGGCACACAACGCTGGATTATTTGCAAACACCCCACCATCAATTAAAGTATATTTTTTCCCACCTTCGTCAACTACTGGTGCGGGTGGAAAAAATACAGGTGCTGCTGCACTGCCTCGAACAATATCTTTGACATAAAAATTTTTCGTTTCATCTAGATAACTATCTTTTTGATTAAAAAACATTGCATTGGCATGACTTACGTCATAAGAAGGAATTAAACATGGCTTAACTAAATCAGTTAAACGACACTCTCCTAAGTAATTTAATAAAATATCTTCTAAATACTTCGCAGAATATTTTGGTCCAAGCAAACCAAATCCTGTGCATATAGAATGGAAAATATTTCGTTTAAAAATATTCTTCCCTTCATTTAAATAAAAATCCAATGCATCAGTCGCACTATATTTCGCTTTTATAGAATCTTGGTTCACCGGACATAAATAAGTACTTGCTAAAATACTTCCCGTACTCGTTCCTGCAATTAAATCAAAATAATCTGCAATCCTTGCTTCTTGATTTCCACTATACTCTTTTAGAAAACTCTCAAATCTAACTAATATGGTTGCCGGAATAATCCCTCTAATTCCACCACCATCAATCGATAATATCCTAACCTTCACACCTATCCCCCCACTAAATAACCTGTTTATACATGATATGAGTAAGGTTGCACATCGTGAATATTCAATTTAGAAAAGCATAAAAAAACACCTCTTATCGAGGTGCTAATAGTTATTATATTATGGTGCGGGTGACAGGACTTGAACCTGCACACCGAAGGTACTAGAGCCTAAATCTAGCGCGTCTGCCAATTCCGCCACACCCGCAAAATATAAAAATGGTGTCCTGTAGAGGATTCGAACCTCTGACCCTCTGATTAAAAGTCAGATGCTCTACCAGCTGAGCTAACAGGACACATTATGTTTGAGCAACGAATCATCAAAAGATGATCTGCTTTCTGATTGGCTGGGCTAGCTGGATTCGAACCAGCGCGTGACGGAGTCAAAGTCCGTTGCCTTACCGCTTGGCTATAGCCCAATATTGGTTGCGGGAGCAGGACTTGAACCTACGACCTTCGGGTTATGAGCCCGACGAGCTACCAACTGCTCCATCCCGCGATGTTTAAAATTATGTCTGGTGGAGGATGACGGGCTCGAACCGCCGACCCTCTGCTTGTAAGGCAGATGCTCTCCCAGCTGAGCTAATCCTCCTGGGTATTAAAATTAAATGGTGACCCGTACGGGATTCGAACCCGTGTATGCATGCGTGAAAGG
>JBOFCV010000310.1:0-2631 GCA_051646305.1 Turicibacter sp. | reverse complement strand
TAACCTCTGTTGTTCTTCACTAAATCTAATCCCAGCCATAAATATTCCTCCAGTAATTGTTAGATAAATCATAGCATAAAAATAAAAGGCAGAGGATCTTTTTTAGATTCTCTACCTTTTGGGGTTCACTTTCCTTTTTTTGTCATAAAATGGCTGACTAATGGATAAGTGTAGTCAATTAATGTCAAAAAAAAAAATAATCTAAGAGTAAGTATTTGTTTTGTTTTAAACGTTTTTTAATTAAATGATATTTTAGAATAAGACATCATACATTGTTATTAGTATGAGACTGAGGTGAGTAAAGATGAAGAAAATGAAATTAGTAGTAATAGTGTTAATGGTTATGGGGATGACTATGGGCTCTACCCAACAAGTATCAGCAATAAGTTCAGAGTGTGGCATTTTAGTAGAGCAAATAACAGGACGTGTATTGTTCGAACAATGTGCAGAAGAACAAAAGTATATTGCAAGTATCACAAAGATAATGACTGCTATTTTAGCTATTGAGGAAGGTGAACTAAATGAATGGGTTGAAATTAGTGATAATGCAACGAGACAGGTAGGATCTTCGTTATACGTAAAGGTTGGAGATAAACTAAAATTAATCGATTTAGTTTATGGATTAATGTTACGTTCTGGGAATGATGCAGCGATGGCAATTGCTGAATCTGTTTCTGGTACGGAAGAAGCATTTGTAGAATTAATGAATGAAAAAGCAAAAATACTAGGGATGACGAATTCTGTTTTTCAGAATCCGTCTGGATTAGATGAAACAACGTATAATCTATCAACGGCTAAGGATATGGCTACACTCATGAGATATGCAATGGATAATCCAATTTTCCGTGAAGTGGTTGGGACTAAGAGTCACAAAGCGAAATCATCTGAAGAAAATTACTATGTGTGGCAAAATAAACATAAACTGGTTACTGGATACTATGAGTTTGCAATTGGGGGAAAAACAGGATTTACAAAAATGGCGCGTCGTACGTTAGTTACCTCTGCTCAAAAAGATGGACTAGAATTAGTTGTTGTCACATTGAATGCAGGTGATGATTGGAATGATCATATGGGATTATTCAATTATGGATTTGACCAATTTGAGGTGAAAAAAGTAGTTAAAAAGGGAGAAGTTTATGTAACCGATGAAAAGGTCAAAGATAAAATATTCATAACAGAAGATGTTGTGGTTACTATGAAAAAAGATGGAACAGAAGAGGTAAGTACTGAGCTTAGCTTGTACAATCAAAATAGTAAATCAACAGACAATCAAATAGGTGTTTTACAAGTAAAATTAAATGGAGAACTTATTCAAGAAGTTCCTGTGTATAAACAAATAGAACCGAAGGTAGAATCAAAATCATGGTTTGATAAGTTAATGAACTGGGTGACAGGTAGTGGTGATGAGAAATGATACATAAAATCTGGATGGGGTTGTTTGCGACAGGAATTATTTATAGTTTCTTTAATGGGACGACAGAAGCGGTTAATGTGGCTATCTTATCTGGTGCACAAGATGCCATTAGTTTAGTCATTTATTTAGCTGGAATTATGATTTTTTGGACAGGGATTTTACAAGTCGCTAGTGAATCTAAGATGTTAGATGTCTTAGAAATTATTTTCAAACCAGTTACACGTTTTTTATATCCTAAATTGAAATCTGACCATCCTGCATTTAAATATTTAACAACTAATATGGTTAGTAACATATTAGGATTAGGGAGTGCTGCAACGCCTACTGGATTGAAAGCAATGCAAGAGTTACAAGCAACTAATCCGGATAAGAAAAATCCTAGTTTTGAGATGTATACCTTATTAGTTATGAATACAGCAGGATTTACAATTATTCCAACGACTATTATTGGTGTTAGACATATGTATCATTCAAACAATCCAACCGAAGTGTTTTTACCAATAATGCTTGCTTCGGGGATGGCTACCATTGGTGGATTACTCATTCATAATATATATAGTAGAATAAAAAGAGTTCACTCTTCAGGATGCGTAGAGTATTCAACAACTAAAGGAAGAAGGTGAAAATATGAGTGCGATAAGTAGTTTTATTTTACCTGGATTTTTATTGAGTATATTTATAATGGCAATTATAAATAATACAAATGCATTTGACCATTTTGTTGTTGGAGCAAAGGAAGGCATCCAAACTACAATCCAAATTATTCCTAACATTATGGGTATGATTGTAGGGATTAAAGTGTTTTTAGCATCTGGTATAGTAGATACATTAGCAACTGTTTTGAGCCCCATACTAAGTGTTATTCATGTTGATTCTCATATTTTACCTCTTATGATGTTAAAGCCCATATCGGGATCTGCAGCACTTAGTGTGACAACTGACATAATATCGATGTACGGTCCTGATTCATTACTTGGAAGAACAGCTTCCATTATGCAAGGAAGTACGGATACAACATTATATATTATTACAGTTTATTTTGCTGCTGTTGGGCTGTCTGAAATGAGACATGCCGTTAAATTAGGATTGATGGCTGATGTTATCGGGTTTGCTGCCTCGATTATTGCAGTTAGTCTTTTCTTTGGATAATTTGATCGATTGAGTAAAATCTTAAGTCATTAGTTTGGATAAACTAATGACCTAAGATTTTTTTGTTC
>JBOFCV010000261.1:0-2476 GCA_051646305.1 Turicibacter sp. | reverse complement strand
CATTTCAAACCACTGCGCATGCAAGCATGCTACGTTATGCCCCTTAGTTAGAAGTTAGCTTGATTTGATATAAATCTGAGGTGTCCTCTAGAATAGAGGACATACGGTTGGTGTTTTATATCTTTTACAAAATTAAGTTTTTATTCATCTATGTGCGCTACGACTTGATTCCATGACTCTATCTGCAGTGAACGATCATAATGGTCTATTAATGTGGAAAATAATGATTGAGATATAGTCGTCAAGTCATAATTAAAGTCATTTAGAACATCTCTACTTAATTTACTAATGTCATCTTTAGTAGTCATATGTGAGATTTTATTATTAGTTAATTCCCGTCTGGAATATATTTGATAATTTGTAAGGTAGTGTTGTTCTCCGCCGCGAAAAACGTTATTTATATTCACGCTAGAGTGCCAGCCAGTAGCACGAGTGACAATCTGGTTAGATATTTTCATTTGAAAGTTTGCTTCTTGATTAAGCTTGTTTTGGAGTTCTGCTAGCAATTCTGCATAATGCCTATCAACTGATTCGTTTATTGCAATTCGTTCTACTTGTAAACCGCTGGATGCGACTATACGAAAAATAAGCTGTTTATATGTATCTAAATTGCTAATAATTGAACCTTCGATAGTATATTCATCCCAAATATGCGTCCTTAACTGGATTCGTTGCTGTAAAGCTTGTGTTAATGCTAATTTTTGTTCTGATGTCATAAAATCAGCATCAATAATTGCTATAGCCTTACTCCACAGATTATGTCTGGCCGCTATTGCGTTAAATAGACTTTTAATGTGTTGGATCTCTTTTATAAATGTATCTAGTCCATTTAAAGCCCAAAACACCACGTCATTAAGTTGATTTGCAGTAACTTTTTCATATATTTCTCGGATGTATATTGCATCATCCTCACCCTCAACAAATATTATTTTCCTTGCTTCAATACAGTCTAGTATGTCTAATGAATCTTTGTTTCCCAGTGCTCTGATCACCTTGGATTTTAATGAGGGTTGAATTCCTAGGCGCGATGTATCCGGAATGGCATTAGCAATCGATTTTATTTGCAATTCATTTATACCATCACCTGAATGGCAAATGTGAAATATATGTTTTGGCTCTGTAGCTCTAATTAATGATTCGTTGTGTGTAGTAAGAAATATCTGGGATCGACTACTACTTCGGAGAAGAACTTTAGTTAGTCTCTTTTGTATGTCACGGTGTATATGTGAGTCTGGTTCATCTAATAAGACTAAGTTTAGTGAGCTTTTTTCTTCGTAGATGGCTAACATGAGCTCTACAATTTGAATCGTACCACTACCTAATAAGGAAATATCTTTAGGGGTTGAGTGAGTACCAAACGATACATTCACATCTACTTTTAAATCAGTGTGTATTTCACCAATAACTTGAAATGATAAAGTATTCTCATTTTCAAACAGAATATATGAAATATCACGTTCAAAAAACTCAAATAGCTCGCTATTTTTTAGTCTAGATATCCTATTTCGTAAAACTAAAAAAGAACGACGAGAGTAAATTAAATGATTAACGTGTGGCCCTAATACGAAGTTTTCTTCTGAAGCTAATGCAGCAACAGGTGATGCATAAATGGTAGTTAATGGCGTAGGTAAATTTCCAATATCACTATTAAATTGTCTAAAATTAAAGTTATCATGGTCGTCTAAAAATATAAGGTAGTTTCCACCATTTGCAGATTTTATTTTTATTGGTATTGAAAGATCTTGGCCAGGTAGCCCTGTTAGTTTCACTGATATCAATATGCTATTCTTAGGATTAAGATCATAGAATATATCTTCATATTTTGACGTTCGTACAGATGTTATTGAGCGATAGTCTATATAATTTTGATTTTTTGAACCTAGTCTATAATCACCTATTCTTATACCTAGAGCTACATCAGATTTCTTTGCTTTAACAATTAATTTTCTAAAGCACTCGCTCCATAATGCTAGTGCTTCTAATATTGTTGTTTTACCCGAGTTATTTGTGCCTGTAAATACATTTAAAGCACTATCTAATTTAATCCTAACCTTTTGATATGTTTTGAAATTATCAATATATATTTCGCTTAAATGCATGATCTCAGCTCATCGTTTTTGTTGTTCTTCACATATTAGAATATCACGGTTCGTGACAATTAGACATCTATGTTCCATGTGCCATATAAGTTGTAGTTGTATTTGGATGAATATGTTAATCAAGCTAACAAAAAGTTAAAGCAGGGACATTTTGAAATGGGCATTCACTACGTGAATTTTATGCCCATTTCAAACCGCTGTGCACGCGAGCGTGCTGCGCTATGCCCCTTAACTAAATGTTATCTGAAAGGCGAATTTAATAAGCTTTCGTGATTTAGATTTCAGGTAATAGCCAAGTTTATTTTCACGGTGCAACTGTATTCGTTCTTCAATTTAGCTTTAGTGTCGAATGTACGTGTTGTCTTGGCCACAGCATT
>JBOFCV010000247.1:0-3008 GCA_051646305.1 Turicibacter sp. | reverse complement strand
GAATATCAAAAGAAATATTAAATATAAATTAAAAGGCTATCAAATAGGGTAGCCTTTTAATTTTGTATTAGTGGCACTTTATAAAAAAGTGCCTTTTTGTTTTGATGTCTATCATTTTAAATATTTCGTATGGATTATTTTTGCAAGTGGTTGCGCTTTCTGAAAGCATGTGTAATTATTTAACTAAGTTAATTAATGTCATTAATTAATTAGATTTAATATCTTTACGAGGTAGAGCTAGCTGATGAAGATTGATGAGAGGGGACTGGCGATGAAATCATTTTTGCCAAATGATATTAAAGATCAAAATCGAAAGATTATTTTTGATATTTTACATCAAGAATTAGAGTTAGCAAAAGTTGAAGTGACGGAACGAACGACGATGAGTTTTGTGACAGTTAGTAAAATTATGGATTTCTTTCAAGAAATCGGGATTGTCACCGTGAATGGGGAAAGTCGCGAAGGCAGTGGCGGTCTGGGTCGCAAGCGTGTCATCTACAGTTTCAATGCGAATAGCTACACAACGATTGGGATTCAAGTCATCGGCAATAAACTGTCGGCGGTGCTTGTAAATTTACACAGTGAAGTCATTGCGACGTATGAAAGTGCGGTAAATATTGCGTTTTGGAAGAAAGAATTTATCGCCATAGTGAAAGAAATTGTGGTGTATTTTCAAGCAGAAGCCCTGCAATATCAAGCACGTATTATCGGCATTGGAATTGGAATCGATGGTGCCATTCATGAAGAAAAGAAGACACTTAAAATGCGAAGTGAAAAAAATAAAGAAGAAGATTATGAATATGAGGCGATCTTAGAACAAATCAAATTAATAACAGGATTACCTGTTGTATTAGAAAATGATGTGAATGCGTCAACCATTGCCCAATTTAGTTATCTAGATCGAGGGGGTGACGGGCCGAATGATTTATTGCAGATTGCTTTAGGTGATGGAATCGGTGGCGGTATTATATTGGATAAAAAATTATATCGCGGTCGTCATGCCGGTGCAGGTGAACTGGAATACATGTGCTTTGATCTAGACTACAGTAGCGCGCCATCTTCTGTTGGATGGTTAGAAAGTAAATTAAATCTTGATGACCTAAGTCGCATGTATGAGTTTGATGTGCACGATATATCTAGGATGAGTATAGAAAATAAAGACACTTGTATCACGTACATTTCAAAGTATCTAGCACTTGCTATTTGTAATATGGTGAGCTTGTTAAACATCCAATCGATTATCCTAAGTGGGAAAACAATTTCGATCTTCCCAACAGAGATACAACTAAAAACTAAAGAATTTATCAAGCAATATACAGGTTGGGATTTACATTTGATGGTCAGTATAAAACGCGATTGTACAGCCGTTGGGGCAGCTATTCTTGCGTTGCAAAATGAAATGTGCAACATTATTTCGGGAGAGGGGATGTCAAGATGATAAAGATTTTTGAAACAGAAGAGGCGTTAGCTGAAGTGATTGCATCGGAAATGAAAAAACAGTTAGAGACGTTGGAAAACCCATTGTTTTGTTTGGCATCGGGGAGTACGCCGGCGAAAAGTTATAAACGATTTGTTAAACTAATACACGATAGTCAACTGATAAAAAAGGCTAAATTTGTTAGTCTTGATGAGTGGGTAGGGATTCCTAAATCAGTGACGGGAAGTTGTTATCAGATGTTAGAGGCGGATTTATTTAAACATTTACGCTTAGAAGACGATCAAATTGTATTTTTTGAGACGGTAGATTGTGATTTGGCGCTAGAATGTCAACGAATCGATGCGTTTATTGAAAAAAATCCCATCACGTATAGTTTAATGGGAGTCGGAATGAATGGCCATAGTGGGTTGAATGAGCCGATGTGTGCGGTGAAAAATTACAGTAGTGTTGTGCCACTTTCGGAAAAAACGAAGGAAGTTGCTCAAAAATACTTTGAGGATGACGTGGTGTTAGTTGACGGGATTACGTTAGGTCTTGAGCAAGTGATAGCAAGTAAACGCGTGGTTGTGGTGATGACTGGCGCCCATAAAAAGGAGATTGCTAAGGAAGTGATTGAAAATCCGGGTGCGCATCTACCTGCACAAGTGTTGCTTGGATATCAACATATTGATTTTTATTTCGATAAAGAGGCAGCTAGTTTAATAAGTCAGACGCGCATTGAGGAGTTAAATCGATGATGGGGCAGGTCATTGGAATTGATATCGGGGGAACAAATATTAGAGTGGCACTTATAAATAGTGAGCTTGAGATTGTGAACAGAGAAGTGGCTAAAACTGAGGATTTTAATCGTGTAGAAGATTTGTTTGGACGTATTAGCAAGATGGTTTTGAATGTGAGTGGTGATAGTCAAGTTGAAGCCATCGGACTTGTTCTACCGGCACCGTGGCATAAAGAGATGGATAAAATCGTTGATATCACGAATGTACCCTGTTTAGAAGAGGTTAAGGTTGAACAGATTAAACAGTATTTTCCAAAGTATCGGGTTTATTTGGAGAATGATGTGAATGTGATTGCCTTATTAGAATCAGATTGTGGGGCGGCAAAACATGCAAGGCATTCTTTGTATGTGACGGTAAGTACAGGAATTGGAAGCGGCGTTATTATGAATCATCATATTTATCATGGTGCTAATGGCTATGCTGGAGAAATCGGCGGGCTGATCATTTCTGATGAAATCACTAAAGATGGTTTGGTTACCTTGGAAGAGCGATGTAGTGGAAAGGCATTAGCGTTATATAGTCAACGCTTATATGGAGCAGATGCGACACCGGAATTACTGTTTAAAAAGTATCAAGAAGGTTGTGAAGAGGCGGTACACGTTCTATCGATTTGGCTCGATGAATTAGCAAAAGGATTAGTAAATGTGGTTCAAGTTAACGATCCAGAGGTGATTGTTTTAGGCGGTCCGGTTATTTTGAACAATGACTGGTTAATTGAAAAATTAGAAATGAAAATGAAGCAAAAATTATTTGGTCAGTTATCACAAAAATTAAACATGACAGTAGCCAAG
>JBOFCV010000183.1:0-5243 GCA_051646305.1 Turicibacter sp. | reverse complement strand
TCACTTCCCGTGGCATGATGACAGCGTTCTGTGTGTGTATGATAATTTGTTTTATTCAATTAAATTCCCCCCAATTTACGTCATACAAATAAAATTACAGTTATTATAACATAAATATACCAATTTTGTGTAAGGGCTTGTTTTTTATTTGCAACGAGGGGAAATGAATTTCTCCTATTCACTTAAAAACGTTCTATTTGGAAACCAATTAAGATGCTAGAACTTTTAACTTTTCATCATTACTTAATTTGTTTGCTAGGAAGACAGACTATAGTGCTATAAAAAAAATTCTAAAAACGCTAGAATTTTTAATGGCACTTATATATATGCAAACTCAAAAAGAAGGTAGAAATTTAGTCTATTTCATAGTTGCTTATTTCTTTGCTAGCCAGGTAACCTATAGTGCCATCATCTTATTTATTTGTTGTTCACTAAATCTAAATCTGGAATAAATTATAGTATAAACAGTTATCTTGAAAAACACGCTGCGTCACATTTTTGTTCACTTATATTTGCTCAAACTGTTCATAAATACGCGATTTTAGTTTAACTAAAGCACAATCAATAGCAGAGCGTAAACAGTTTTAAACTGCCTCCCGCTTAATAAAAGGCACTTAACTGAATCGCATTTATTTTTACGTAAAACGCCAATGCATGAATTTAGACGCATCGAAACCAGACCCCGGACTTGTTAATTAAAATCATTAGCTTCAAAATTATTTTAGTAAGCAAATTCAAATTTCAGAACTTGAAACTCAATCTACTAAAGAGCATTTGATTAATCAAAAAATCATGGAATTTAAAAGTTGCTACTAAATACCTATCCCCAAATAATTATTTAAAGCGGTTTGTTGGAAGGAAGTTTTAATTCCTATCATTGGATGAATGCCACGTACTGGTATTCATGTGCAACGCGCCAATAAAGGGTTTCAAACGAACTGAAAATAAAGCGCGGTCCTGTTAATAAAAATCATCAGCTTGAAAAAATAGTCTATATACGACAGGGTAAAAAACCTAGATGTTCTATGGCAGCGTATAAAGCTTGAACACCCTGATATTAAGACATCTTATAGGCTTAGTAATAGTTTTGAAATAACACAAAACTAACTGCGTTTTATATAATAAGCAAAGTCAAAGTTTTAGAATGAGAAGCTTCAACGACTCAGTGGCATCTGATTAATAAAATAAATCAAAAATATTGTGTGAAACTCTTTAATTATTTTACCTATATCTAGGCGAGTTCAAATACGTTATTTGCACAATTTCATAAATTATAGAGAGATTAGGATATTAGAGGAGGTGATAATAATGAATAATTTAGGTTTTAGCAACTTCAATGGTGAGATTATAACACCAAATAATCCAAACTATGAAGACGCACGACAAGAGTGGAATAAATCCATTCAAAAATTTCCGATAGCTATTTATTATTGTGGAAGTGTTGGTGACGTGTGCGAGGCAATTAGATATGCAAATCAATATAATATTCCGATTAGGGTGAGATCGGGAGGACACAATTATGAAGGTTATTCTACGGCAGATCAAGCATTAATCATTGACGTAGGTGATTTAGATGGCATCATAGTCGATACAGATAATGATATGGTCACTATTCAAGGTGGCGTTAAAAATACTCAGTTATACCATAAACTCGCAACATACGGTTATCCATTTCCAGGAGGAACTTGTCCAAGCGTTGCAGTAGCCGGATACACGCTTGGCGGTGGCTGGGGATATTCATCAAGATACTTAGGACTTGGGTGTGATAGTCTGGAAGAAATTCAAATCGTGGATTACCGAGGATGTTTAGTCACAGCTAATAAAGAAGCTAATTCAGATTTGTTTTGGGCAAGTCGGGGAGCAGGCGGTGGAAATTATGGTGTTGTTGTATCAATGACATTCAAATTACCACCTAAAATAAGCATGGTAACACTCTTTGATATGTATGATCAAAATCCAAGTAAAGAGGTCCAAATTGAGTTCTTGAAACTATGGCAAAATTGGATTCAATACACAAGCCATAAAATCAATATGAACGCAGGGATTTATAATACCGAAGGAGATGGTATGTATATATATGGCCGAGGATTATATTATGGATCACCTCAGGAAGCATTAGAGCTATTAGAACCGTTTAATCAAATAGAAGGAATGGACATCAACTATGAGTGTCTTCCCTTTATAAAAGCCATTGATGCAATCGAACAAACGTATCCAGCATCCGAAAAATTCAAATCAACCGGACGATTTGTGACAAGAACTTACACCACAAAAGAACTCGAAAAAATTATTAGCATCGTCAATCAACCGCGTCCCTTAGGATCTGTTTTAACACAAATAGGACTTTACGGATTAGGCGGTAAAGTAAAAGAAATAGACAAACAAGATACAGCATTCTATCATCGCGATGCAAATTTTATTCTTTCGATGCAAAGTGTGTGGGAAGAGGATCGCTATAAAGAACAAAACATTCAGTGGGTACAACTCATGTTTCCGTCACTATACCAGTTAACGGAAGGCTCATATGTTAACTTCCCATATGCGCAACTTAGTAATCCAGAATTTGAGTATTACGGAGAAAATGTACTGAGATTAAAATCGGTTAAACGTAAATACGATCCCTACAATATCTTCAATTATCCGCAAGGAATCGCACATTAGAAAAAATCCTCTCAAGAGTTTACTCTGAGAGGATTTTTTTGCAGAATAATGAGACATAATAAGGTTAAATGTCGTAAGAAAAGGTGTGAAATAAGTGAAAAAAATGAAGTGGTTGCTCATCGTTTGTTGTTTCATGTTAGGTCCTATTTCTATTCAGGCAAATGACGCTGTTGCGGTGAAAGAAGACGGCATTTATTATGTGAATCTCGATTCTATTTCAGCTATTAAAAAACTTAACTCAGGGGTGTTTCAAAAGCCGATCATCGCTCCCAACTTGCCATTCGTGGCTTATTTAGATGCGAGCCAAAATCTTTACGTGTCTTCATGGAAAATTGGAACTAATATAACCAAGATTGATCAAAATATTGTGTCTTACGCTTGGAATAACGATGGCAATCTAATGTATGCAAAAGAAAATGGCGGATTATATAAATATAACACCTATGATGAAGAAGCAAATCTTTTGATAGAAGCGGGACAGTATCAAAACTTGGTGTTAAACAAGGATGGAATGCTGTATGCTCAAAAATATATAAAAAAACATCCACAAGATACGGAGTTCGATGTACCTGTTGGGATTGTAGCATTAGAGTTAGCTACGTTTAATGAAAAAATAGTAGTACCGTATGAGAAAATTCCTGAAACAGGAGAGTCACTCGGATTGTATCCTGTTATCGAAAAACTAGCGGATGATGGAAGTAAACTTTATATTTGGTGTAAACCAAATTCGAGTTCGATGGCAGCCGATGGCGTCAATCTCGGTTATTATGATATGCAAAACAATGAGTTTGTTAGATTACAAGATATCACAATGCTCACCTATCCCGATCAAATAACTATGAGCAAAACATCTAGTGAGGAAGTCGTGATTATTAATGGGGGCGGCCGAATCATGAATGAGAATAAAAAGTTAGAACATTTAAATGTAAAAAATCAGGTGTTGACGTTACTAAGTGAAAATTTAGTTGTTATGACGCCGACTTATTCACAAGATGGCAATCATATTTTATTTTCCGGCGGAGAGGAACTTAAAAATGTGTACAAACCGTTTACGATGGGGCAAAATCATATTTTTGAAGTGAATCTGAAAAGTAAAGAGATGAAGCAACTAACATTTGGGGAGCATGTATTTGATTTTGCGCCTCATGATTTGGGCGATGGTGAATTTGTATTTGTTAGGCGTGATGCGTCAAAGCAGTTGAGTTTAATGAAAAAAGATCGAAATGGGATTGAACATGTGGTGGTATCCAATTTAATTTATAATCAGTTGAATGAGTATTATGGCCATTACGCGATTTATAATGAACTAGCGATCCGTGTGGACTGAAATATTTTTAAATTTTATATAAAAAGGCAGATTAAGAACATCTGCCTTTTAGCTTATTTTATTTTTTTAATAATTAAAAGCTTCAGTGTTTTATTGTAAAAAGTTCAAACCTTGATTCCTATCCACACGCACGTATTAAAAGGTTAAAAATGGTTATAATAACTAAACATTGAGTTTGGAGGGATATGATGAGTAAGTTTACGCATGAAGAATATGTGAAAAGAATGATTAAAGTGATGAAAGAAAAATTACAAAAAGACTATCCTGATGGGAAAATGAAGCGGGATGCTCACCCGAAAAGTTTAGGATTATTAAAGGCTGTTTTTACAATTAGTAGCGACTTGCCAGAAGCGTTAAAAGTGGGGTTGTTTAAAGAAGCACGCAGTTATCCCGCCCTGATTAGACTGTCAAATAGCAGTAATAAGGCGCAGCCAGACAGTAAAAAAGATGTGCGCGGTTTTGCTATTAAATTATTAGGTGTTGAAGAGGATAAATTCATAGATGGAGACTGTTTGTCACAAGATTTTTTGCTCGTGAGTACTGAAACAATGCCACTAGGAACGGTTGAGTTATTCCACGATGCAATTTATTATAATCTAAAAGTTAATCCTGTGGTTTATTTAGGGAGAATGGTTCTACAAGGAAATGGCAAAAAGTTAATTCAATTGGTAACCGCTCGTCAAAATCACACAAGTCCATTAGATATAAATTATTATAGTACGACTCCTTATCAGTTTGGCAATCAGGTCGTCAAATATAAAATTGCGCCAACCTCACCTTATAAAAGTGAAATGCCAACTAAATTAACAGGTACGTATTTAAGCGATAATATGCAAAAGCATTTAAATCAATCAGAAGCTACCTTTGATTTTATGATTCAATTTCAAAAGACGGGGATGCCAATCGATGATGCCGCTGTTAAATGGGATGAAACTAAATCGCCTTTTATTAAGGTAGGAGAGATTACGATTCCTATACAACAGTTCCAAACAGAAAAACGTGAAGAAATGTCAGAACTTTTATCATTTACACCAGGTCATGCATTAATGGCGCATCAACCAGTAGGGGGACTTAATCGTGCCCGTATGAAAATTTATCAAGAAATGTCAGCTTTCCGACATTACCATAACGGTCGCCCCTTATACGAACCCACCCTCTCAGATTACGAGAATTTATAAAATGAAAAATCAAACATTGAATTTGGATGTTTGATTTTTTTTGTATGCAAGGATTAATAAGTGATGATAAAGAAGAA
>JBOFCV010000154.1:0-3528 GCA_051646305.1 Turicibacter sp. | reverse complement strand
TATACATTGCCCGGGAAATCGCCAATTTTTGAGCCATTCCTCCAGAAAATTCAACGCCGTCTTCATCAAAGGTTTTGTATAACGACGTATGTAAGCCGTGTTTAAGTTTTGAAACATCTTCTCCTAAACCTGACTGCCTTAGTACCTCCAAAATAACATCATCACTTACATCAGGTGACACTTCAAAACTTACATTTTCTTTCACTGAAAAAGCAAGTAGCTTGAAATCTTGGAACACAACCGAGAGCATCTTCATATACGATTCATACGAAAAATCGGCAATGTTTTTACCGTTTAATAAAATCTCACCTTTTGTAGGCTCGTACAGTCTTGTTAACAACTTGATAAACGTTGTCTTACCTGCTCCATTTAATCCAACGACAGACAACTTTTCACCTGGAAGAATCGTAATATTAACATTTTCAAGAACAAAATGCTGTGCTCTCGGGTATTTAAAATACACATTCCTAAACTCAATGGTATAGTTTTTTGCGGGCTCTATTTGTTCAATCCCCATCGCATTTTTAGATTCAATTTTCTCAAATTCTAAATATTGGTCTAAATACCGGCACAATTGGGTCAACTCCACATAGGTCATTCCAAATTGTTGTAAACATGAGCTAAACTGATTGGCTGCATTCACATACATCGTGAAATCTCCGATTGAAATACTCTCAATAAACACACGATACGTCATATAAGCATAGACAACAATCATTTGGATTTGCATATTTATTTGAGAAATCCCCGTATATTTTCCAAGCATTTGATAAAGCTTTGCAAACCAAGATAAACTTTCTTGATTATATTGATCAATTTTACCCATGATAAGCGGACTTAACTCATATAAACGAACATCTTTTGCCATCGTAAAATCAGATGTTAAATTAGCATAATAACCAAATTTACGATTTAGCGGAATAAGTAATTGATGGAATTCATACGTCAAATGCTGCATTTTTTTATTAAGCGCTGTATTTAACAACACAATGAACAGAACGACCACAATAATCAACGGATTTAGCATTGAAATAACAACGGTTAATATTGCTAACATGATTACAATATTTATAATAGTTGCCCCTGATTGAATAAGTCTTGCCAGCGCTCCCTGATTTTTAATCGGAAATAAAGCTCGTTCCTTTAAATCCAGCACTAAAGGATCCTCGATTTTTTCAAAATCCAAATTCATGATTTTTTGGCCGACTACCCAATCAAACTGTTGTAATACCTCATGATTTTTTACATTAATCACCATCTCAAAATAACGATTAAGAGCATTTAGCACCATATTCCCCATCGCAACGACACAAACCAATGGCACCAAAACGTCAACACGTTGCGCGCCCATTAACTCATCTATTATGAATTTAGGCATAATAATATTAATAAAGGGCACTAAAGCTTTTAATAATGCCGATGTAAATAAAAGCGGAATATATGTCTTAGAAATTTGATGCGCAAGTTTATAAAAATGGCAAATGATTTTAATATCTGCAAGCACCGGTTTTATAAGTTTAACTGTCATTTACACCGCCTCCTTCACATCAGCTTGAACATAATATTGACTTTGAATCAGATACATCTGGGCATACTTTCCACCTGAAGCAAGTAATTGTTCATGTGTTCCATATTCCAAAATCTCACCATTTTCAAAGAAGGCAATCGCATCGCAAAAACGGGTGCTAGATAAACGATGAGAGATATAGATCGCCGTTTTATTTCCAATCAGGTTATTAAAGTTTTCATAAATTTGGGATTCAGCAATCGGATCAAGTGCTGCTGTGGGTTCATCAAGCACCACAATTTCACCATTTTTGTAAAGGGCCCGAGCAAGTGCTAATTTCTGATTTTGTCCACCTGACAGTTCAACACCATCATCTTCAAGTACTTTTAATAACGGGGTATCCATTCCTTTACTCAAGCTTTGAATTTTTTCATAAAGTCCTGCTTGTGTTAAGCTTTCCTTAACACGCTCCTCATCTAAGCTTTCTGATGAGGCGGCAGAAACATTTTCCGCAACAGAGAATCCTAACACTTGAATATCTTGAAAGACCACTGAAAATAATTTAAAATACGTCGCTTGATCAAATTCATTAATATTAATGCCATTTAATAAGATTTCTCCACTCGTTGGTTGGTACAAACGAGTTAGTAATTTTACAAAAGTCGTTTTCCCTGCCCCATTAATCCCAACAATGGCAAGTCGTTGTCCCGGTGTTATTTTTAAATTTAAATTTTCATAAACATATCGATCAGCATTTGGATATTTAAACGCTACATTTTTAAATTCAATTTCAAATGGCAAGGTTGTAGGCATTTCCTTAGGATTTTTCACTTGTTCTTCATCATTTAATTCTAAAAAATCACGAAACCCATTTATGTATAAATTTTGAACGCGAATAAATGCGATATCATCCATGACTGATTTCATCAAATTTGCAAAATTTCCAATCGTTGAAAAATACATCGAGAAATCTCCCATTGAAAGCCCACTATAAATCACACGGATAATTAAATACCCGTAAATGATTATTTCTCGAATCATCATGAAGAAGATATCACTTAATCCCACATAGAAAAAGCGCGTTTCAATATCTTTTAACAATTTAAGTTGTTTGTTTAGAATGACATTAAATTTAGTGCCTAGCCAATCGCCTAATTGATAAATTCGAATATCTTTACCGAATTTAAAATCAAGCATCGTCGAAACGATGTAACTTAATCGACGATTTAAATCTGCTCGTTCTTCTTTTTTACTATGCTCATACGTTTTAACTTTCAATGTTAGCACATAAGTGAATCCTACATTGATAACTAGATAAAGTAATACCCATGGACTCAAGGTAAAGACAAGCGTCATATATCCACCAAATGAAATAGCACTTCCAAGTAAGTTAAAAATGCGATGAAAGACTCCTTCTATCCCCGTTTGATTCGTATTGACGGATTGCCAGGCACTTTCCATTTTATTTAGTGTGTCTGGGCTCTCCGTATGTTTGAAATCCATTGTCATATTTTTGACTTGTAGCATGTTGATGAACTTAAATCTGATGAGAATTAGCTTCGGTTCATAGCCGTGTTTAATGACCGCGATAAAAAAATTAACAAGGGCCTGGCTGATAAACATCACCGCAAGAATGCCAACTAGTATTTCAATTCGTTTGAAACCTAGCAATTCATCAAGTAGAAATTTGATAGCAAAAATATTGATAAATGGGCTAATGGCGGTTAGGACCGTATACGCTCCCAGATAGAAAAATAGTAATTTATCCCACTGCCATGCATTTTTAAGTAAAAATATGACATTTTCCAATACTTTCCGTGTTTTTTTCTCTGGATTGGTTTTCTTATTCATTAGGTTTTCCCCCTGGTTTTTTTCTTTATTTTTTCTTAATCTGTCTTTCCCCTACAAATTAAGCAGCGACAACCGCTTCATTATCTTCCGTTTTTAATGTGTATAACTTATTAAACGCCCCATTGCTTGCAATCAACTCATTAAATGTTCCCTTTTCAACAATTTGGCCT
>JBOFCV010000138.1:0-8732 GCA_051646305.1 Turicibacter sp. | reverse complement strand
TGTTTTAACTTATTTATGATTAGTCCTACAAGGATTATTAAAATTTAAATGTCGAAACTAATTTTGAATTTTTTTTTATTAAGTTATAGATACGCAGCTTATAACGCTACAACAGTTTTGTGTTATTTTTATAAATATTCTTTATTTAAGTTAATTTTTCAAACCATTTACGTCCATTATAATATCATGTTTTAAATTGAGAGGAGTCTTCTATGCCTAAAAAAAGATATTTTGTCCTGGTCCCACATTGCCTATTAAATCCTGCTACACGTGTTCATGTTCTTGGACATGGGTTTAATCTTACTCAACAAATTATGGACTATATGCTTTCAAAAAACATAGGCATTATTCAATTGCCTTGTCCTGAATTCACCTCGATGGGGTACTGGCGAAACCCTCAAGGCAGACAACAATATGACAATATTTTTTTCAATAAACATTGCAAGAAAGAACTCGAACCTTTTATCGACATGATTATTGAGATGACTCAGAATAATCATACCCTTCTATGCTATTTAGGAATAGCTGGTTCACCTACCTGCAGTGTCTTTTGGGGAAAACATAAACTTAATCGCCACCACACAGAATCTATTCATCCTTGCGAAGGAGGATTAGATTCTTTAACTAATTCACAATACGGAGTGATGACTCAAATTTTAAACGATATGTTATCAAGTCACGAAATTTCAATTCCACTTTTGGAGGTACCTATTAAAGAAAATATTCATACAGATAAAGTAAAAGACTTTTTCGCTTCACTAGATGGGTTACTAGGTATCTCTGAAGAATTTAGAACAGAGTATATTAAAGTTGCCACATCGCTTGAGTGAGTGTGATGCGTAATCCATCATTTCAATTCTTTTTCCACCCTAATCTACAAAAAAAGTGTGTGACATATAGTCACACACTTTTTAAATTAAATAATTAATAAAGATTGTACCTAATCCTAAGAAGAAGAAGAACCCTAGAACATCTGTTACTGTTGTCACAAAAACTGCTGAAGCTAGTGCTGGATCGACTTTTAATTTCTTCAAAATCACAGGAACAATAAATCCGGATAATGTTGCAGCAACCATATTTAATACCATTGCAGCCCCAATTACAAATCCAAAGACTATTTTACCTGACCAAACAATACTTAATAACCCAATAAGTAGTCCAATGGATACACCGGTAATTAAACCCACACCCAGTTCTTTGAATAAAATTCTTCTAGCGTTCTCAAAAGTAACTTCACCTAATGCAATTCCACGAACAATAAGTGTCAATGTCTGAGTTCCTGCGTTACCTCCCATTCCAGCAACTATGGGCATAAATGTGGCCAAGATGACAACTTGTTGAATTGTAGCATCGAATATCCCAACAACTGCTGATGCTAAAATAGCTGTTGCTAGGTTTACAAAAAGCCACGGCATCCTACTTTTTACAGCTTCAAAAACAGTCCCATCAACACGTTCACCTTCTGCAACCCCTGCTAATCGGTGAATATCTTCGGTCATTTCATCTCGAATGACATCCATAATATCATCAACTGTCACAATTCCTATCATTTTTTCTTCATGATCGGTAACTGGCATGGCTAAAAAACCATACTTTTGGAAAACACTCGCCACTTCTTCTTGATCCACATCATGGGTAATACTATAAACATTTGTATTCATAATTTCATTAACTTTAGTGGGAAATGGGGAGATGACTAATTCTCTTAGTGACACAACACCTTTAAGTCTTTCTTCTTCGTCAACAACAAACAAGTAATAGGCACTCTCTGCATCAGGGCCTTCTGTTTGTAAATATTTAAATGTCTCTTTTACGGTTAAACTTTCTTGAATGGCGATAAATTCTGTCGCCATAATCCCCCCTGCTGTTTCGGGATTATAACTTAATAATTGGCGAACATCATGCGCATCTTCAACTGTCATTTTTTCAAATATTTTATTTGCATCTTCTTCATCTAATGAACCTACTAAATTTGCAAGTTCATCTGAAGACATTTCTTGTACAATTTCTTTTTGTTTATGCTCTGAATAACGAGTTAACAACTCATATTTTTCTTCATCATCCGCCTCATCGATAATAGCAGCCAACATCCATTCAGGAAGTCGATTAAAAATTTGAAAAGCTGCCTCTTCATCATCATGTAAGATATCGAGCAAATCAACAGGATGCGTATCTTCAATAAATTCTAAAAAAACTTCATCTGACGCAACTAAAAGGAACTCCTTACGTTGCGATTTGCTTAATTCAAATGCCATAGTATCCCTCCGTAAGTGTTAGAGAAGGGATTTCATCAGTTGGGTGTAAATGACGTCATCCTCGTCTAACATCTTATATTCTCTTGCTATCGACCTATAATTATTCGGATCGGAATCCATTTACACCACCACCTTTATATTAATATATACAAAAAAGACTTTTTAGCTCCACGCTAAAAAGTCTCATTCTCAAATGAATAAAAATTTACTTTTTCTTGTAGAGCTTTAGCACTATAAAGCTTTGACTTATCGTCAGCTACGTTAAAAATCACCTTCGCGATGATTTCTGTTGACCCATTGGAATCTCTCGATTTTTCTGGGCAGCAGCGTTTATCTTTATAGGAGCCTCACCTAACAGCATATTAGTTTGTTAATCTAATCATAGTCTAAACTGAAATCGATGTCAATTAAAAATTCATTGTATTTCCTTTAATTTCACACCAAATTTCCTAATTTACGTACCAATATTTATTTACACCTCCTAAAACTTTATTTCTCTTTCGAATATTTCACCCTTATGACACGTAGTACATCATACTTTTTTCTCTTCAAATATAAAATAAAATGCACAGGAGCTTATCCTGTGCATGAACTACACTTAAATTAATAACATACAGAACGACACAAACCTCGGGATGTTAATTTTTATTTCCTTGATGGATCATTAATTGTTCACCTATTTCAACTAATTTTCTAGTGATCCCACCAGCGGCAGACGATGGCAAATCACCATGATTTTGTTGTCTTTGTGTTTTAACTGGCATCTCACCAAAATCAGAACCAAATTCAACATTCATCTGTTGTTGCGCTTGTTTTAATGTAGCAGGATTATAGTGTTTCATTATAATCACCTCCGATTTACTTTATTAGTATAACCAAAGGGAAATAAATAATTAAAACCATATTTTTCTAATCTTTCCTCACTTGAGTTTGTTTCAACTCATTAATTTGCCCTTCTAGTTCATCCACTCGCTGCAGCAGCATTTGGATACTTTCTTGTAATTTCAATAAATCCATATCATTTATTTTTGAGGTCTTCGACTCATTTATAACCTCATCATTAGTAGAATCAGTTTGATTAGTTGATGCCGATTCTTTTGGTTGGCAATCTGGGTTATCTACATTGAAATTTGCCGGATTAAAGCATCTTCCTGGACCTTGTTCATAATATTGTTGCTGCGCATTATAAGTTAAAATAGCCTGCCCTACAAGTTGCAACCAATTTCCAACTGCATTTTGGACATTAAATGGTAAATCATTGGCTGCAACATTTCCAAGCAATTCACCGACTAAAATAAATAGTTCCGGATTTACCTTTTGAAAATCCATTTCATTACCACCTACTCTCTATCAATAAATCATATGTTTATTCTCCATTTATAGACTATCTTTTGATATTAGAGTCTGATTTTTACGCTAAATTTGACTTGATGTTTTATTCTTCCTCATTTCTAACATTTTGGCCCCTTAAATAAATTTTGAGGGGGAATTTCCTAACTGTACTGACTAATTGACATTCTTTATTTTTTTATCTTTAAAAATCTATATTTAACTTGGAATATGCTGACTAACAAACGAAAAAAGAACTTTATCATTTCAACTTGTTGGTTAAAATGATGAAGTTCTTTTGTTTTTTTATTCATCTTACGTAATAGGAAACTAACCCATTACAAAGTTCTACTTTACCTTCCCAAGTCTTTCAACACATCAAAAATCTGATTAAATTCCATTACTTCCCTATTTGAAACGGATTTTCCTGATTTATAAAAAACCAGTGATCCAGATCCTTGAATTTGTTTTGGCATAGAAGCTATAATGGTTTTAAGATGATTGACTGTCCCAAAACTACCATCAATAATTGTAACTTCTTGACCAAATATTTTTTTAAATAAATTATAGTATAGGGGAAAATGTGTGCATCCAAGAACAATTGTTCCATAATCTGAAAGTGTATAATCTTGAAGCTCAGTCAATAAATAAGGCAATACCGTCTCTTCAGAAAAGTCAAATTTTTCTGCGAATCGGACTAAGTCTGGAAGAGGTAATAAATCTGTAACACCTTCATTATCTAATTTAGCAATCAAATTTTTAAGCTTTTCTTCTTTAAGCGTTAGAGGGGTTGCTGTTACAAGTACACGACTATTTTCATTTCGTTCAATCGCTGGTTTTACAGCAGGTTCCATCCCTATTATTGGTATATCATATTTAGCTCGTAAATCTGCTACTGCAATACTAGTCGCCGTGTTACAGGCAATAACAATAATTTCTGCTCCTTGCTCTACTAAAAACTCAATCGCATTAAATACATATTGATGAACCTCATCCTTAGGTTTAGGACCATATGGAGCATGGACCGTATCGGCATAATATATATAATCTTGATCCGGAATTTGTTTTAACGCCTCATATAAAACCGTTAATCCTCCAATTCCTGAATCAAAGAATCCAATTTTCATCTTAACGCCTCCAATGAAATCTACTCTTAACTATTAATATTAAATGACTATCATTTCATAGTTGTTATCATTAATATACCAATTATATCACACCCTATCAAGTATTCTCCAGTTTGGATTTTTTATTTACAAAATAAAAAAATCAATCCTTCATCACGCAATCATGATTTAAAGGATTAATTTTTGAGGACCAACAGCTCCCTTCAAGTGATTTAACGTGAAGAAACTAGTCTTTTTTCTAATTTATTCACTAGATTTAGCGTAAAAGGAGAGGTTTTTAAATCCAAATATTAGTGTAAATAAGGTGATTATCATCATAACTGTTCCAAATGCAAACATAAAATCAATGCCATATCGATCAATCACCACACCGCCAATCATTGTACTAACAGGCATCGAAAGGCATGAAATCATCGTAAACAATGACATAACACGACCAAAATAGGATGGATTAATTATCTGTTGAAGCGTTGTAAAAATTGGAACATAAAAAACAATACCGACAATCCCTGAAATTAAAAAGACTGAACTCAACATAACTAGAAAACTAATATATGGAATTATTTTCAAATCAAACAATCTAAATCCACTCCACTGAATGAGAATGGTCAACAATAAGATAATAAATGAATATTTTAAAGTATTATAGATATTTTTTCTAAATATCTCTTTTGAAACTAATAGTGAACCTGCAACTCCACCCAAAGCACTAAACGTATAAAGTAATGATAAATGCATTTGGTCTGCCTGTATGTATTCATTCATAAGATAGGGCATTAGAACCCCCTGTAAGGGACCTAGCGCCATATTTTTCAAATTTAAAAGTACTAGAATGATGATGATGGCTTTGTTAGTTGTCATGATGTAAACAAACCCATCTTTCATTTCAGAAAAGACACTTTGTTTAGCTTGCACCACAGACGTCTCATCTTCTTCAACTCGAATAAACATCTCCGTTAATCCAGAAATCAAATAAGAACACCCATTAACAAATACGATAACAACCGGTCCGACCAGTGCATATAAAAGACCAGCCAGCAACATCCCAAAAATATCTTTTATATTGTACATTAATGACATCAAGGAATTGGCATGAATTAATTCATCTTTATTGACAATCATCGGAATAAGTGATTGACTAGCAGGGCCAAATAGTGCACCATTTGCTGAAATGCTAATCGCTGTTAGACAGAGTGTCAACATAATGAGTAGTGTATTCTCTGTGGTAATCATAACAAACCCACACCCTAACATGGTGATCCCTCGTATAAAATCTGTTAAGTATACGATTTTAACGCGACTGAATCGATCGGTTAACACCCCACCAAATGGTGCTAAAATGATGTAAGTAATGGCTCCAACCATTCCATAGAGTGATAATTGGAATGCTGAATGGGTTAGTTCTAATATATAAAGACCAATAGCAAAGCTAAACAAAACATCACCGATGCTTGACACTAATGACCCTATAAAAATCAACATAAAATTACTATTCTTTACTAAATTTCTCATTTTCCCACCTCATATCTATTATATTATATCCGTGCTTGATTTACACGTTGCTCATAATGGGAAATAATATCACCTCATGATTGCTTTAACCGTCTAATTTAGCGCCATCATTCTCATCTTACAGCTCATAAAAAAAGTGTCCTTATTTCACGCAATAAGGACACTTTTTTATTTCGATTATTTTTTAGCATTATTTTAAACTCGGCTTATCTCCCGTTGCTTAAAGTTGATTGCGCTGAACTAATTGAAAAGCTTCTTTATATCTGCGCGTTTCAGTATAATAATGACACATGCCATCAAATATTATTTCATCAAATAACAAATTAATTTGAGGCGTATTGAGATAGGCTTGGTAGGTTGTTTCGATTTGCGATAAGGATTTGTTTTCAATAAAATAACACGCTAAAAATAGCTGGACAAATAGTTTGGTACTATCTGATGTTTTTCCTAACAGGTTCTTTATATCAATTTCTGGCTTATTTTCACCCTCTTTTTTAGTTAACAAGATGTCAATCAAGTCAACTAATATGAAGATATTCCACGGTTCATCCAGATTCTCTTTTAAATTAGCTCCCTGTATCAAACAGTCACGTGCTTGTTCACTTAATCCCAGTTGAAGATGAACGTACGCTAGACTCAAATGCGAAATGCATGCTAAATCTTTGCGATTAATTTTATTGGCAAAAACGATGGCGAGTTCAAGTATTTCAAGCGTTGTATCATAACTTTTCGTTTTATAACTAAGTAGTCCTTTGAACTCAAGTAAGCCTATATACTGAATTAAATTCCCCTCTTGTAGAAAAGTCTTTGCCGCTTCCTGGCTATACTCAAACGCTTGATAATATCTCCCTTTTTTATATGCCACAATACCTAAAAAATAAGCTAATTGACCAGTCTCTTGATAAGTTTTTGCTTGAAGAAAATAAGTTTGGGCCAACCTTAAATTTCGGCCATATAAAAGTTCATCTATTCCTTGATAAAAATAATAACGATACATTTGCTCACGACTCATTCCATTTTCAATCATGGACACGATTCTAAGTGAACCATTAAATTTATCTCGATGATCTGTCACCGCGTAGAAAGCTAACTTCATCAAATAATAATCCACAATTAAAGGAGAATGAATCAGTTTATCTTCCTCATTTTCTAATTGTTTAAATAGACTACTTGACGAATGAAAGCCATTAAAATATAATTCTTCAAAAAATAAATTTATTTCTTTTCTCTTTTGTTTAATAAAGTTAAGATCGCCATGGTAATGAATATCGAGTTGATTAAATATAGCTTCTACTAAATTCAAACTAGGCACTATTTCTCCATTTTCGATTTTACTTAAGTACGATGGCACACAAAGACCATGACATAACGCTTGTTGACTCATCTTTTGATTCATTCGATTAATTTTAATTAAAGCCCCTAACACCGTTAAGTGATCTTTCGTTATTAGTTCTTTTATTTCTTGCATGATGAATCCCCATTTTCATTTTTTTTAATATTATACCATAATTTAGTTAAATATCTTTTATTCCCAACTTCATTAAAAGCAACTTCGTCTGTTGAATATAAATAACAAAAGGAAGTCACCGTTACCGAGACTTCCCCTTTACTATATTTAACGTCTTATTTATATAAGCTAACGAAACGTAGCCACCCTTCAAGTATTCCTTCGCGACTTTTAAAATGATCCTTCGTGATCCCTGGCACTGCTTCATCATTTTGATACACAAAATCAACATCATAGCCTCCACCATCAGGGAATGTCACAATGGCTTTAATGATTTCCTTTACTTTAAGTTGTGATTCAATAATAATAGCTTCTTTTTGAGCTCCGTTCGGATCTTCAAAGTAATCTTCATCTCGATTTAGTCCATCACACTCACCTTTGAATAACACTTCGAATTGTTTAATTTCATCATCTAAATTAAATTTAAAATCCATCTTTTATTCTCCTTTTTGGTCATCTAAATGTTTAATTATTGTCGGTATCTTTGTTTTAGCTTTTTCAATTGCTTGGTGACGCTCCTCTTCTGTTGTTCCCGTTCCATCCACAAGTAATTCCTCAAAGTGAGCAATTCCCATAAACTTCATCATATCTTCAATATAATTTAACCCTTTATTAAAGATGGGCTTCATAATCCAAGGAACATGACCCCCACTCGATTGGACATAATAGACAGTGCGTGGTTTATCATCTAGCAATCCCTTGGGCATTTGGCCTTCGAAAGTAATTGTTTTATCTACCTGAATAATACAGTCCATGTATTCTTTTAATGGGGCTGGAAAAGATAGACTCCACATAGGTGCAGCAATAACGACTATATCAGCTTCTTTAAATTGATCCACTAATTTCACAATAAGATGTGCCTCTTTTTGTGCGTTTGCCGGTAAATTTTTGAATGCCTGCTCAGAAATCAGACAATTTTTAGATTCAAAAAATGGATACTCTAGACGTGGAATATGATCTTTATACAAATCTAATTCCTCTACCACTAGGTTATCAATATTT
>JBOFCV010000110.1:0-3551 GCA_051646305.1 Turicibacter sp. | reverse complement strand
TCAAATTGGAATTCCTCCAAATTCCTCCATGATTTAATTCAAAGCCCCCTACCCAGGGGGCTTTGTTTTGGCTGAGCTCCCATCCTGCCAGAGCCCACCCGTCGCGCTACAGGCCACCCTCGGCCAACCCTTCGCCAATCATACTCCCGAGATCCTTCACGCGCACCTGCGAGCATGAGCGGAGCCTAGAAAGGCCCCTCAACACCCAGCGCGCGCAATCGGGACCCCGCCTCGCCTGCCCGCTTTATGTGTCGATTTCCATGCAGGTGAACGGCTGGGAGCGGGTGAGGGTTACCCGCGCCAGCACAGGCCGCGCGCGGGATGCAGGATCCTTTATGCGATCCTTCATTATCTGTCAGATCCTTTCAGGCCCGAAGGGGGGGCATTGTTCAGTTGTGTAACTATAGTTGCCTATTGCCCATTCGAACCCGCTCACTCCAAAGGCAGCCAATGTGCCTGATGATTGTTCTATTTTCAAACAGGTAAAAGCAACACGCTAGGAACTGAAATCCCGTGCGGTAGCCCATTAATGATAGTGGGGTTCGTTAGAGTGCTTATTGATGCGTTGCGGAGCCATTAGGGTATGTAGTAATATTCGGCGCATGGATTATGCAGAATAGGTATTAAAATTCAATTAATATACGCAATAATAATTTATGCTGGATATGCACGAATAAATATAAGTTTTATATTATTTTTAACTAAAGCAGGATTATGGTAAAAATGATTACATATACACACAATAAAATTTATAAGTTAAAACACGACACGTTAACTAGAATTCAATCTTGTATGGGGGAGTTCTGTAAGGAAATTAAACATTCAAGCCTCAGTGAGGACTCGAAAATTAAAGGGCGATGTATCAGATTTTCTGTTGTAAAAGACATGTTAGGTAGTTTGACTATATTGGATGTTGAATTCAAATTTACGGATAAGGAGATGGTGTCAATAAAAGTTGATGTATTAAAGTCAGAAATTGATATAAATGAAATTCATTTGAAGTATTTTGTCTTGGAGTTTATGGATCAAGTTTTAAGGGGTCAAATAAATGAAGAGCTAAAACTTTATACGGTAAGGACATATAATAAGATTTTTAATTCACATCCTATTAGAGGTGAATTTCTTATAAATGGCAAGTATAAGTTTTTGATTAAGCCGTATATATGGACAAGCAAGGAGGAACCATTTACGGAACAAGTCGTGATGTATGATATTGAAGTGCATGCTGTTAATATAGAACATGCAAGAAGTTTGGCTTATAATTTTACATTAGATGTTAATGCTTATTTGTCTGTTTTATTAGATGTTGGCTTTGAGATGATTACATCAGAGTTTCGTATTTTCACAACCAAGAACGCTCAAGGCGGTTTTGATATAAATAGATATAGAACTGGCTATATTGACTATGAGTTAAAATTAATGGTTAAGGATAATCATTATGGGCTTAAGTCAATGTTAGATACAGAGCATGTAAACTCGTTTAGTTCTGGGAAAATGTCTCTAGAATTTGCCATGGAAAAGCCTGATGGGGGGTATGTTTTTTTTGACTCAATGATATACGATACGTACTCCAATAACGATTTTCTTGATGATTTATTTTCTAAGCATAAAATAAAGAAAAATAAAGAAACAAGTAAAGAAAGGCCCATGCACATACCTATTGATTATATGCCACATTATCCAGGTGAAGAGATCAAAATACCGAGTGATATTAGAAAATACTTCATAGGAATTGCTAGATTGGGTGAAGATGAGAGAGAAGCTTTCGATGCATGTTGCAGAATGTACAATATATCTTTAACTTCTGGTAATGGTATTGCTACTCGGGATGAGTCCTACAAAGTTTGTGCCATAGAGGCGCTTGCCAAGTCTGAAAAATTAAGTTTTTCTGATTTTTTGATGAAATATTCCAACGAAGGTTTCGATAAAAAATTGTCAGATTATTTTTATACGGTCAGGTCAAGCCATTTCCACAGTGGAAAGTTTGCATTTGATGAATTCAATATCAACTTGCAACGTGAGGTCTCATTTTCATTTAAAGAAAAAAATGCGGACTACATTAACTTTAATAAATACATTAGAATTGCATTGGTTAATTGGATTGGGCGTAATTTGTTGTGTAATGAAAGTGTTTAAGAATGGTTTTTTGTGACGCAGCATTGCTAATGCTAAATAGTTATGGCTGAGTAGAGGAGTACTGCTCTTGTATAGCCTCTATGAGTGTCAAAATTTCTGCGTTAGTCGTAGGTATGATTGGTAGGGGGGGCTAGGCTCCCCAATCACAATGAGGCTGTTTTTTCGGCCAATCCCCAAGTTTAGGTAAATGGGATAATACAATGAAAATCAACGTGGTTTGATTTTTTTAGCTATTTATGGGTGTAACTGATGACATCTTAGTCGGCTCGAAGTGAAGTAATGTGCGAACTTCTGTACGGCGGTTTATAACTTACTGTCAGCTTGGCTCTTTCACTATGGCAACGTCCTTCGATATCGATTTTAGTAAAGAATGGCGCTAACGTGCCATAAATATATTTATAAATTGAGAGGTTCATTTGAAAAAAGCATTCGTTATTGGTAATGACTCCTACCAGGATAATAAAGATAAACTAAGCAATGCTATAAATGACGCTAAAGCTATAAAAGATATTCTATCATATAAAGGTTTTGATGTGTTTTATTATGGCGACCTGAGAGAGAATGATTTTATTCGTGCTTTTAGTGACTTTGTTGATACTGTTTGCGAGGGGGATGATATTATTTTTTTCTTCGCCGGTCACGCAATTGAAGATAGAGATACCAACTATTTGTTTTCAATCGACTACAAGGTTTCATTTAACTTGGAATCGTCATTGACAATAGACAAAATTCAGAATGATTTTTTTGAAAAAAATAAATCAGGTTTTAAGTTAATAGTGGTTGATGCATGTAGAAATAATCCTGTTTGTGCAGTGTCACCTATTCCAAAAAAAAATAAAGCAAATAACAATACATTGATTGCATTCTCTACATCATCAGGAAATACTGCCAAGGATGGGAAAGGTAATAATAGCATTTATACTTATCATTTGATTAATAACATTAAAAAATATGGGTTATCGATAAGTGATGTTTTTTCTAAAACTAGGGACAGTGTTATGAAGTTAACGAATTTTTCCCAGATCCCATGGGAATATAGCTCGTTATTAGAAAATGATGGTGGATTTACATTTGATAACATCTCCATCCCAAACCAATTAAAGCAAATAACTAGAAATAAATTTGATGTTTCATACTCGGCAACTTACATTGATGGTGTTTTTTATATAGTGGGTGATTCGAATGAAATATATTTATTTGGCGAGGGTGGAACGATTTCAAAATCGATAAAAATACATCCTGATGAAGGTTTTAGAAGTGTTGAAAAAATTGCATCCAATAGCCACGCTCTTGCTTTTGTCAGTGACTCTGGATGCTTTGGATATATTAATCTGACTAGTAATAAATTTATTTCATATAAGTTTGAGGAAGCACTGTTTGCAGTTTCTATTAATGACGATGATGTCGCAATATTG
>JBOFCV010000231.1:0-3424 GCA_051646305.1 Turicibacter sp. | reverse complement strand
ATAGTCTGCGTTAAATTCTTTTTTATAATACCAATCTTCATTCATATAAATTATTTCTCTCATAACTCTCACCTTTTCCTTCTTATTTTCCTGTTAGATTGAATGAAAGTGATAATAGGTTCACCCTGTTACCACTTCTTTTATTAAACGTTTAATGTTTCTTTTCTTGCTTTAATTTCAGCCACAATTTCAGCATGTTTTGCTTCCGTTAAGAAATACCATTTTAAGGGGATACATGCTAAGATTCCAATTAATCCTGGAAGAATAGACGCCACAACATGGAATAATGTTAAGGTTAAATCTGATTGAACTGCATTTGGAACATACCCTGATGCAGTTAAAATAATACCTGCAATTAATCCAGCAAACGCAATTGCAACTTTGACAATAAACGTTTGCGTTGAACTGATAACGCCTTCATTGCGTTGTCCTGTTTTCCACTCAGCATATTCAATTGTATCTGCAATCATAGATGAAACGACAACCATACATACACTGTTGAATACTAATTGAACAGCTGTATAAATAATAATTAAATTAACTTGGGTATACGGGGTAAATAGCCAAACAATCCCAATCCCTAACATACATACATTACTTCCAATTAATGTGGTTTTCTTACCGAATTTCTTACATAAAGATGGTGTCATTAATGATCCTAATACAATACCTGGTAACGCTAAGAATGAGAAGATTGGAATTAGATCTAATGATCCTAAATTATATTGAACATAGTATAACTGTAATGACATTTTAATAATTAACCCGAGATTACAAGCGAGAGCAGCTCCTAAAGCAATCATTAACGGTTTATTTTGACTTAATGCTTGGAACGCTTTTTTGTAATTAAACTTTTCAGTGCTTCCTGGTACATGTTCACGTACTAATGAGAAACTAATCAAATAAAAGATAGCCCCGATAATAGCAATAACAATTGCTGCTCCGCAGAACCCTTTTGCCATATCCCCACCACCCATTACGTTAATTAATGGAATAATGAAAATCCCTGCTACGACGCTAGCTAGTGATGTACTTAAACGTGAGAATGAGAAAATTTTTGTACGTGTATTTGGATCTGTAGTCATTGCTGAGGGCATACTCCAATAAGGAATATCAACGGCAGTAAATGCCATACTCATCATCATATATGTTATGACAGCATACACCATTGCACTTTTTCCGGATAGACTTGGGATCGTAAAATTTAAAACAAGACAAATTCCGATAACTAGTGGCATAAATAGTAACCAAGGTCTGAATCGTCCCCATCTTGTTCTTGTTCTATCTGCTAACATTCCCATCATTGGATCATTAATAGCATCCCAAATTCGAGCTCCAAAGAATAATAATCCAACAAATGCAGCAGTTAATCCAAACACATCCGTGTAAAACATCATCATATAACCGCTCCAGAACGCAAAAATAAAGTTTTGCCCAACTCCGCCTAAAGCATGTCCAAGTATTTCTTTCCCTGATACAGAGCTATGAACTTCTTCATTCTTTGCACGTTTTGATTTCATTGATATTACAGCCATTACCAACACTCTCCCATCCATTTTTATTATTTTGTTCATTACATTTGAAGCACGGAAACTAATTTACCTTCCTTAATTCTTAACTTCAAATTCCCCCTCTATTATTTGTAACCGTTTTTATAATTGTATTATATCGACATTTCACATCCAATTCAGTACTTTAATTGCATAAATCAACCGAAAGTAGTGACCTATTGCTAACAAAATATAATTTTGATTTAACTTCATCAGTCTTTCTGCTACTAGTTGTTTGTTTTAATGCCTTTTATCAGACAAAATCTTAATCCTACTTTAACTAAAAAAAGCAACTGACATAGTCCGTCACCTGCTTATCAAGATGATAAATTTTTCTTAACAGTCATTCTAAACTCTTGTGGTGTAATGCCATATTTTGAAGTAAATATTTTATAAAAGTAACTTTTATTCTGATAACCGACTTCTTTAATGATCTGATTGACACTCATTTCACTATTTTTTAATAATTCAACAGCCATTTCAATTCGTTTATAACATACATATTCAGAAAAAGTTTGCCCCGTTGTTTGTTTAACAATTGTATTAATATAGTTTGCATTATAATGTAGAACTTCAGCTAATTTATCTCTTGAAAGGTCAGCAAGATGCTCATCTACGTAAGCTTCAATCATTTCCCAAACGCGACTTAACTTTGTTTGATCACAAACCATGAGTTCTGCTGATTCATATCTTGTTGTAAAAGTATAAAAGAGTCTCATAAATAACCCTAGTAAGAGATAATGACTTCCTACTTGTCTATTGAAGTACTCTAGAATAATATATTGAACAATTAAGTAGCTATTGGTCGGATGCTTGCTTCTAAACAATAAATAGTGTGCCCGATTCGATTTTTCAACCGGATTAATATTCACAAACTGGTCAAACAATTGATTTTTATTTGTAAAATCTTTCAAATGATTGTCAAAAAAATCATTTGAAAAACAAAAAAACAATACGGTATGATGACGTGTAATTTCAAAATCTTTATGCCGGACATTCTGATTCAAAATGCACGCATCACCTGCATTTAAAGTAATTAGTTTACCTTGTATTTCTTGCTTATACGCTCCTTGACAAACATATATCATCTCATAATAATTATGCTTGTGATTCATTCGAGGAGGAAAAGCACCTGTACGAGTGTACCTAAGACCCGCATTTATTTTAAAATCTACCTGTAACTCATATGTACATTCAGCTCTATCCTTCATTTCTTTTGTCCTGATATTATGATCAAAATACATTTCGCGATTCATATTTTTATATAAATTCGAAGATAAGAATGCTTTGGTTATCTCTTCTACGTTACTACACTTCGCTAAGGTATCTTCTAGTTTGACATTATCTTCAAAATACTTCCAAATATCAAAATTCAATGATTCCATTCATATCCCCCTTAGTTGAATCACTATATGTTAGACCTTTTTGTGTTTCACTTTTCCTTCTTTTAATTCTACTGGTTGGTCTCTATTTTTAAAATTTTATAGTGAACATTCTTTTCTCTTATCACTCTTTTTAGAAAATTATAACATTTTAATTAAAACGGTTACAGTATTTTATTTTTATTTAATCTATACAAACTTTAGCCCTTTATTGGTTCTAGTATAAACTAATCATGTGTTTTCAAAATCAGTGCCTTTTTCACCTGTAACGGGTTACAGGTTTTAGGTTAATAAACTGTAAACCCTTTTCAAGCTTGATTATACGGGATGATATTTGTATGATTGATAAAGTGTCGTTATATGGACTTTTTTGACATTTCATTACATCTGTCTTTATCCAGATACTTTTCTATTCAAGTAAGGAGGAATTAATTATGAATAAACTACAACTTAAAACTTATGCTAAAAAAATCATGTTTTTCATGATTGGAT
>JBOFCV010000071.1:0-6591 GCA_051646305.1 Turicibacter sp. | reverse complement strand
AGAGGGTAGCGTAGAGTTACCCGTCGTAAAAAGTGAAGATACAGAAGTAAGTGTTTGGACCCCAGACAGTAAAGGCTGTCCGTTTAGAAATCGATGCCCAGTTGCAGAAAGTAGATGTGCAGAGCACTTACCTGAGGCTAAAGAAGTGGAAGTTGGTCAATTTATTCGCTGTGTACATGCCAAATAGAATACATGAATGAATACTTCCTGGAAGCGGAGTGGTTAATATCGAAAGAATTGATTCGATGTCAGTTTACTAAAGTAAGTAGACATGATTCAAGGGCTATTATGCGTATTACTAATACATTTGAGGGAGCAAGCTAAAGTTAATTTAAAAAAAGTTAGAAAATATAGGAATAGACAACTCCTGTTTTTCTAACTTTTTTTATAGGAATAGATGAGGATTGAGAATAATTAGTATACGAAGATAAATCGTGTTATAAAGAGAAACGTGTATTGAAAATATGCCTTATCGTATTTTATATAAGTATAAAGTCGTCAAATCTATTTTTCTATCACTGTATCAAATGGGAAATTTTCTAAAATGATAAATCAGGAAGAATTTTAGAAGATTCATGCATTGTCACATTTTCAAGCTATGAAGGTAAAAATTTAGTGAATAAAATCATAATCATACATATTTATTTTCTCCTAAGTATAATATCTATCTAGGAATACGGAATAGGACCTGAATGAATGTATAGGTAAAAAAATGTGGTGTATATTTTTAGTGATTACATGTATTAGCTGGATATATTGTTCATTTATATAGGTGGATAATAGAGTAACTGTAGAAAGGGAGTAACGATAAAGTGTTATAGTGGTTTGTTAAGCGATTGGATATACGAAAGTCGTATTTTAATAATCTAGATTATATTGTACTCGATAGGAAGATTGAATTAAGGTTGGAGGAATAGTGATGGCAAAGGGTTTAAATGTTGTGTTTCAAACACACTGGGATCGAGAATGGTATCTAAGCTTTGAAGAATATCGACACCGTTTAGTTTTTGTGGCAAAACGAGTGGTGGAAGCGATTGAAAATCATGAAATAGAATATTTTGTTTTTGATGGACAAGTAGCCGCATTAGAAGATTTATTAGAAATTTGTGAGGAGGATTTGAAAGTAAGTTTATTAGCTTTAATTAAAGAAAATCGGATTGTGATTGGTCCGTGGTATGTGCTGGCAGATGAACTGCTTGTAGCGGGGGAAAGCTTGGTAAGAAACCTTGAAATAGGGATGCAACAATCAAACCGATATGGGCGTGCACAAATGGTTGGGTATCTCCCGGATACATTTGGACATATCAGTCAAATGCCTCAAATTCTCAATGAATTTGGCATTGAAGATGTTATTCTTTGGCGTGGAATTTCACCGAAACATTCAGAATGTATCTGGAAAGGTGCGGATGGAACCGAGGCTTTCACACTGTATTTATCAAAAGGATACTATAATCCAATTATTGATCAACCGGGATATAAAGAAAAATTATGTCAGTATGTGAAAGAAGTCAAAAAAAAAGCTTCCACCTCATCTTATTTATTAACAAATGGAGGGGATCATTTAATGCCTTCACGTGTGGATTTAGCCGCACGATGCAAGGCGTTTGAATTAGAATACCAAGAGCCCATTCATATTACGAATTATGAACAGTATATTAGGGATGTAAAAGCAGAGTTGAATAAAAGTGAATTAGATATTGTTAGCGGTGAACTTCGAGATAACGACGTTGATTTTCAATATATTTTACCGAATGTCTTATCAACGCGTAGTCATTTGAAAGTAGAAAATCAAATTCTAGAAGACGAGATTTTAGGATATGTAGAACCGTTAAGCGTATTGGTTAGTCAATTTGGACATTCGTATCCAACCCGTTATCTAGAAGATAGTTGGAAATTAATTTTACAAAATCATCCCCATGATAGTATTTGTGGGTGTAGTATCGATGAGGTTCATACAGAGATGATGACAAGGAGTTTAAAGGTTCGTCAAAGGTTGAATGTTTTACAACGTGGGGCATTTTATGAGATGGGATGGCTCTCGTATACGGAGAATGATCAATCGGCTAATCATGAAATTTTCGATGGGAATCAAAAATTTACGTTGTTCAATCCTCAGCCAACGGCCTTCAGTGGAAGTGTTAAACTAACCATTTTCTTATTAGACGGGGATATTTTAAATGAAGGGTTTTGCATGGTAGATGAGGGCAATAAAATAATTCCCTATACGGTGATTAACTCATATGGGGGACGGATGTTTGAGTCACCAACGGATGCTTTTCCAGAATTTCGTCACGGTTATTATTATGAGCTTCATTTACAAGTTGAAAATTTACCCGGTATATCCGTTTCAAATTATATGCTCCGACCAGGAACTAAGTGTGAAATGTTAGATTGTGACACAAGGGTGATAGAAAACGAAAAGATAGCAATTACCCTTGAACATGATGGAACATTAACGGTTAAAAATAAAGAAGAGAGCCAAACGTATCATGGATTAAATCAATACTATACCTCTTTAGACTGTGGAGATGAATATAACTACTCAAAGCCTAAAAACGATGTGATAACATTTGCAACATTAGTGGGAGTGCCAAAAGTCACAGTAAGTCCACTTATCTCAATCATGAGTTACGAATTAGAACTAGCAAGTCCTACTTCACTAAACAAAGAAAGAACGGGAGGGTGTGCGGATCGTGTTGTGACTAAGTTAGAGGTATCTATATCATTATCAGTCACTTCAAAGCGTGCAGATATTAAGTTAATTATCCATAATAAAGTAAAGGATCACCGTTTGCGAGTCCGTTATCCACTCGGAAAGCAGGTAGATTTTACGTATAGTGATAGTTCATTTGATCTTGTTAAACGGAAAGCAAATCGCATAGAGGCATTTATTGCTCTCCCAAAACACGAAGTTCCAGTTGTTGTCGATCCTTCATTATCGTTTATTGCGGCGGGAGATTTTGTTGTGTATCATCGAGGGCTTCAGGAATATCAGGCAGTTTTAGAAAATGGTCAAACGACTATTGATTTGACACTTATTCGGAGTGTTGGATGGTTATCGCGTGACGATTTTACGTCTCGTGGTGGGGGAGCTGGTCCTCAGTTTGAAACGCCACGGGCACAGATGATTGGAAGTTATGAATTTGAATATGGCTTTGAGGTAGTAGAAAAAAATGTATCGATGAGCACCTATTTAGCAAAAGCAAAAGAGTTTAGAACGCCGCCAAAGTTATATAAAGGGGATACCAAGACAAAAGCAATATCTTTGATAAGTTATGATAATAAAGAGGTTATCATGAGCAGTTTACGTATGCATAATGCACAAGTGCAAATGCGGGTATATAATCCGGGCACTGAGCTTAAATCATTTAAATTAAGCAGTATATTCTTTGAAACTCTATCAATTATTACAATGGATGGACGCCTGATTTCGCAATGTTCACTAGATAAAACAGTGACGATTCATCCGAAAAAAATAATGACATTACAATTAATGTAGAAAATAAGTGGGTGAGTTACGCCACTAAAAGTAGTGAGACCTTTTAAAGAATTAGAAAGAAGGTTTGTCTAAATATATAAGACTTCGTATGTTCTTTGGATTTTCAAAACTATTACTGCGCCTATATGTTAGTCGCACTAATTTTTGTTGTTTGAAAATTTAGTACGACAATAAAGCTACCTAACTAATACATATGATTATATTTCTTGGGTGATAGATATTGTAAAAGCATTCACGCTAACCTATGCAGGATGTCGTCATATCAGGGTGTTTAAGCTTTATAGGTAGTCATATAATATCTAGTTTTTTGATCGGTTCGTATATAGACTTCAGCTTAGTAGTTTTAAAGAGATAAATTTAATCAAAAAAATGACTCGTTTTTTAAAATTAAGGCCTTCAATGGGACGCTTAGCAAAAAAAATACATACCGAGCAAAATGTTACAAATAACTACATGTAACCCGTTTCGCAACAGTTTGAAACCGTAGAGATTTAGTATAAAAATGAGTTTCAAATTCATTGAAACCTTATCATACCAAAGGTTATAGAAACGTTTAACCCTAAATTAATGATCTAGCAGACCTTGTGTTTTTATGAGGATATTGTTGTTTATAATTTTAAAATAGTAAGAATACGACTAAATTGTAAGCGTTTCATTGACGTATAAAATTGCATGTGGAATAATATGTTTAAACATGGAGGGAATACTTTTTATACTGACATTGAGAAAGAATTTTTAGTGTGAAACGAAGTGATTGGATTAGGAAGTTCTGTTCGTGAAAGATGTGATGGCTAAAAGTAAAAACTTTGAGATGTATCATAAATTTAACATTCATTTCTTTATAGGGGAGAAGGGATTAAAAGTGGATAAGCATAACATAACAATGGGTGAGAGGAATAAACTTTACTTGTTAACCGCCTCAATTAGTTTAAACACGGAATAACATAAAGATTCATTTCAAATAGAGCAGACATGCAAATTATTGGTAATTGGGATTAAGCGAGATTGGTTTGAAAATATAAAGATTAAAATTTAATCCGTTAAGTATCAAAATAGTTGGTTTTATGAAAAGAATAAATGAGTAGATGTCAAAACTAAATAAACTCATTCACGCTAAACTTGAAAAATAGACGGATTGAATGGATTGAAATTGGCTTTACTTATTATTAGGAGCTAGCGTTTTTGAACGCTGGATATAATCGATTGACTGATTGGATTAGTCAATCTGTTAGACAGTTAAATGAGTTAATAAAAAATCGGACAAAGGTTTTTTATTATATAGTTGAGTCTTAAAACAAAAAATGATTTTTGAATTCATTAATCTATAATCAAACACGATTACAGATAAAAAAAGTATTTCTTCTCAGAAGTTTGCTATCAGTACAAAAAAATTTATTTTATTGCTTTATTATACATCTACTTTATTTTCTTAAGGGTATATTCGAGTTAGTGATAGCTTCGCATAGATGACTCATTAGTTACGTTAGATTGCCACGGGGGTATATATCAAACTGTGCTAGTTAAATAAATTGAATTTATCAGCTATAACTAACTAGTTTGTGATAAAAAAGAATTACGAAAATGTAATAAATGCGGGTGAATCTGTTTAACTGATAATATGATTTTTAATCACTTAGGAAAATTTCCACACCTGTTATTTGTAAAGTAATTATTTTTTATAAAACCGCATTGATGTTTTATATTAGTGTTTGAATTCCTGTAGTAATTATACATTAACGTGTAATTATTATCGGACAATTCAAATGAAACTAACTGTGTATTTAATTTATATAAGAAATTAATATAGTGTAACTTAGTCATGAATTAAAACAGAGTTAAGATATTAACCCATAATCAGAACTTACGTGAGATCTTTTAATAAGGATGGTTGATGATGGGGGATCAGTGTAGTCGCAATAGGGGCGGAAGATAAATAAACAATAAGATTAGGAATACTTTAGCTGACTGTAATTGAGGAAATCATTTGTTTGATGTAAGTAGCCAGTTTCAGTTGAGTGACACTTACTGAAGGTAAATGGGAAATCTGTATCTTTTTATAGAGGGGTGTATGCGTTATTTTGAAAATTATTTTTGGTAAAGGCTCTAAGGATAAATATGAAATGTGGAGGCATGAAATGAAAACGAAAATGTTAAAAGCATTAACAATGTCATTAGTTTTAGCATCAGCAGTAGTATTTACAGCCTGTAGTTCTGGAAATGAAACAGAAACAAATTCTGGTACTCAACCCGAAGCAAATACAGGTGCAGTCGAAGAGAATAACGAAACTGAAACATTACCGACTATTACGCCAGCAAGTAGTTTCAATTTTTATGGGATTGCGACTGGTAAAACAAATGAAGAGTACAACGATAGTAATATTGCAAAATTATTAGAAACTGAAACAGGATATAAAGTAACTTATGATCAGTCACCTGCGGATGCTAATGACGCTTTAACGGCGATAACAAATATTTTCTTAACGAAAGAGGATTATCAAGCGGTCTATGTTACGAAAAACCAATTTTATTCATTGTTGGCACAAGATGCATTATATGATGTGACGGATTTAGTTAATGGCACACAAAATCTAAAAGACCAAATTAGCGAGTTAGGATGGAGCAGTGCCTCAAAAGATGGCAAAATCTATGGTTTACCACAAAAAAATGCAACCGTATCATCTGATACAGCCATTGCATTTAGAGTGGATTGGTTAAATGAATACAATGAAGCAAATCCCGATAAGGCCATCGCGATACCTAGTGAAGAAAATGGGTATACCATGACAACTAGTGAATTTAAAGAGATGCTAACATATTTTAAAGGGAAAGTTCCAACAGGTGGAGCCGCGATGAGTGTTGATATGAATGGCGTTTTCCTTGAAGGTATTTTACCAGCATTTGGTGTTTATAATGAGTGGGCTGATGTTAATGGCCAATTAGAATATTTTATTAATCAACCTGGATTTGAAAATTACTTAGCATATATGCAAGATTTATTTGCTGCTGGATTGATTTCATATCAAGCGACATCTAATGATGCAAATACCGTGAAACAACTGCAAGCACAAAATGTAGGAGCAGGGCGAGTTCCA
>JBOFCV010000069.1:0-15440 GCA_051646305.1 Turicibacter sp. | reverse complement strand
AATGGAATTTTCAATGGCATGTTACTTTCGTTTGCAAGGGCGTTTGGAGAGTTTGGTGCTACTATTTTAGTAGCGGGAAATATTCCGGGACAAACACAAACATTGCCAATGGCGATGTATTATGCAATTGAAACCAATGATAATGGTGCAGCTATTAAAATATTAGCAATTTTTTTAATTGTAGCCATCTTTTTAATGAGTCTATACAGCACGTTAACAAAACGTTTGAATTAGGAAGTTTTTTAAAAAGTCATCTGGATTTATAGATTTAAAAGTTAAAAATGGCGTGGATACATGTCATCTAGAAAATTTATATCTGAAAATAGATTAACCAATTATAGCAGCGTTTTAAAATAAAATGATAAAGGAGGATGATTTCAATGAAAATGATAAAAGTAACGGATGCGATTGGTACTATTTTATCACATGATGTCACTCAGATTATTCCGGGTGAGTTTAAAGGAAGAGTGTTTAAAAAGGGTCATGTCATTAAAGAAGAAGATATCGAAAAGTTATTATCGATTGGAAAAGAGCATATTTACGTTTATGAACCAAAGGCTGGTCAGTTACATGAAAATGATGCAGCTCTAAGATTATCACATCTTGTTAGAGGCCATGGAATTGCGGAATCTGATGAGATTAAAGAAGGTAAAGTTGATTTCTTCGCCGCTGTTGATGGTGTTTTAAAAGTAGATAAGGAAAAATTATTTAAACTTAATGCTTTAGGTGAAATGATGGTCGCAACGCTACATGATAATACCCCGATTAAATGTGGTGAAAAAGTTGGAGCGACACGTGTCATTCCGTTAATTATCGAAGAAGATAAAATTATTAATGCCGAAAATTTAATTCGTGAAAAAGTGATTTGGATTGAAGAATATAAAGTTAAGAACTGTTTAGTTATTACAACAGGAAATGAAGTGTATAAAGGCCGCATTAAGGATGCGTTCTTACCTGTTATTGAAAAAAAATTAAGCTACTTTGGAAGTCATGTGTTACGACAAATTATTTTACCAGATGACAAAGAGATGATTATTCAGGCGATAAAGCACGGGTTGCAAGAAAATGTGGATATGATTATTTGTACAGGTGGCATGTCTGTTGACCCTGATGATGTAACACCTTCTGCGATTACTGAGTGTGGAGGTCAACTTGTGACTTATGGATCGCCAGTTTTACCTGGAGCGATGTTTTTATTAGCTTATTATCACGATATTCCAATACTTGGAGTTCCTAGTTGTGCGATGTATTCTAAACGAACAGTACTAGATTTGATTTTACCGAGAGTCTTATCAGATGAAAAGTTAACACTCGAGGATATCGCAGCTTACGGACATGGTGGATTATGTTTAGATTGTGGTGTTTGTACATTCCCACATTGCTCATTTGGAAAATAGCATCCTTTTAAAGTGATATAAATGTTAAAAATTTAAGATTTAAGCGTTAGGTAGGCCGATTTTATAATAGATAAATTTAAAGAATTAGGAGGCGATGATGATGGAGAACAAGTTTACTCATTTTGATCAAAGTGGAAATGCAAGAATGGTAGATGTATCGAAAAAAGTTGAAACGACGCGCGTAGCGGTTGCTGTTTCTAAAATTATCATGAGTCCTGAAACATTATCATTAATTGAAGCAGGTGAGATTGGTAAAGGTGATGTGTTAGGTGTTGCTCGTGTAGCGGGAATTATGGCGAGTAAACAAACTTCAAATTTAATTCCAATGTGCCACCCGTTAATGATTTCTAGTGTTAATGTCGATTTTGAAATCAATAAAGAAGAAAGTTCAATTCAAATCGTAGCAACGGTGAAGATTGTTGATAAAACAGGTGTTGAGATGGAAGCTTTAACAGCAGCTATGGTTGCTGCTTTGACTATTTATGATATGTGTAAAGCGGCTGACAAGCGTATGGTTATAAAAGATACTCATTTGTTGAAAAAGACAGGAGGGAAAAGTGGCGAGTTTAATTTCTTTGAAAGCCACTCTTCAGAACATAATGAAAGATAGATTTGAGCGAGAAATTGATTATTTACGTATTTCGGTAACAGATAATTGCAACTTGAGATGTATTTATTGTATGGATGATGACCAGCAACAATTTCTAAAATCTTGTCAAAAAATTTCAGATGAAGAAATATTGCGAATTGTTGAAGCGAGCGTGAAGCTAGGTATTAAAAAGATTAGATTAACAGGTGGAGAGCCGTTAGTTAGACCAGGAATCGTTGAACTTATTGGTAAAATAAATCAAATTGATGGGATTGAGGCGATTTATTTAACGACAAATGGGACTTTACTTGCAAATCGGGTGGATGAGTTGGTTGAAAATGGTCTCAAGGGTGTAAATATTAGTTTAGATTCGTTGAAAGAGGATCGGTTTAATACATTGACGCGTAGAGGTGAGTTAAACAAGGTTTTATTGTTTATTGATAATTGTTTGGCTAATCAGTTAAGTGTGAAGTTAAATACGGTTATTGTGGATCATTTAAATAAAGATGAGATTTTGGATTTTGTGGATTTAACGCTAGCTATGCCCATTGATGTTAGGTTTATTGAACTGATGCCGATTGGAATTGGTAAGGTTCATGATGGTGTGACGACGCAAGATATTCTTGATATAATTGGGACGAAATTCACGTATGTACGTGAGGACTTAGATGTTTTGACTAAGGGTCCAGCGACGTATATTAAGGTAGATGGGGCACTTGGTAGAGTTGGTTTTATTAGTGCGGTTAGTAGTTGTTTTTGTGAGGATTGTAATCGCATTAGGGTGACGGCTGATGGATTTTTGAAGCAATGTTTGCATTTTAAATTCGGGGTTAATTTGCGTGATTTAATGCGTGAAGGAATTAGTGATGAGAAGCTTAAATTAGTGATTGAAGAGACTATTTTTAATAAGCCAGAGAAACATTTATTTAATAAAAAAGATAAAAATGAAGAAGTAAAGCAGATGAACCAAATTGGAGGATAAGAAAATGAGTAAAATTATTGCGATTTGTACAAGTGAAAAAAAAGGAACAGCAAAGAACATGGTGGAAGAGGCTAATTTAATTGAAGACTTCGGAATTGAAGGAGATGCGCATGCGGGTAAGTGGCATCGTCAAGTTAGTTTATTAGCATTAGAAAAGATTGAAGATTTCAATAGTAAGGGTGCAAATGTTGATTTTGGAGCATTTGGTGAAAATTTAGTTGTTTCGGGAATTAAATTGAATGAGTTACCGGTCGGACAAAAATTACAAATCGGTGATGTTTTATTAGAGGTGACTCAAATTGGTAAAGAGTGTCACACAAGATGTGCCATTTTCTATCGTGTTGGGCAATGTATCATGCCTACGAATGGAATTTTTGCTCAAGTATTAAAAGGTGGAAAAGTAAAAGTTGGCGATGAGTGTGTGTTAATTTCAGAATAATAAGTAATTAGTTAGTTAATGTCCAGGAGTATTTATAAACACTTAAATTAAATGAAAAAGAGATGAAAACTCATGAGTTTTCATCTCTTTTTCGCTTTATTATTCTACAAATCCAATAAATAATTAAAAATACTAATAATACGAGGCTACCAAAACAGATATCAATAAATATTAATAAATCTAAGGGTGCACTTCCACCACGAGATTCATAGCCTGCATAATTATTTATGTTCACTATAACGGTATAGGGAATGCGTATTAAAATTAATAAGGGCATAATTAATCCCCATAGCTTATTTTTTTTCAGAGATAAATAACCTTGTAGAACAAGTTGGAAAAGGATAACAATAACCATAAAGATAGTGTTCATCAGATCACCTTTAATTTCGCCTTGATTCCATTATATGGTTATTTTAAACATTTAACAACAATAAAGGTGTAAATACTATCGATAGATTAAATATCTTAAGAATGTCTGAAGCTTAAATATTGAAAATGAAATTCTATATACGAACCGATAAAAAAACTAGATTGTATACGGCTACCTATAAAACTTGAACACCCTGATATGACGATATCCTGCATGATGAATAATAATTACTTTCACAACAACTATCGCCTAATCATTTTAACCAAAACTAAAACTTTGGTAGCTTTATAATCGTACTATATACTACCAATTAATAAACTAGTGCATAGAGTGCTACCTATAAACCATGAATCCTCTGGTACTAATACACCCTATAGTCATAGTAATAGTTTTTAAACTTCAAAAAACTAACGATGGCTTATATAAAATTTTAAAAAAACAAAAATTAGTGCGACTAACATATAGATGCAGTAATAGTTTTTAAAATCCTCAAAACTAACTGCATCTTATATAGCAACCCAATTACTCTTGATTCTTTAGGGCGCTAATAACCTGTTTTTGTCTGAGTAGCGCTTTTTCATAATTTGTACTTAGGGCATAGGCGCTTGGAGCTTGTGGAAGACCGGCAAGTAAAGTAGCCTCTTCATAAGTTAAATCACTCGGTTCTTTTTGAAAATAGCCAAGAGTTGCATCAGCTATCCCATAGTAGCCATCCCCATAATAAATCGCATTGACGTAAAGTTCTAAGATTTCATCTTTTGAGTAATGTTGTTCTAACTCATGAGCAATAAAAATCTCTTTAATCTTACGAGTATACGTCTGTTCATTTTCTAAAAATAAATTCTTGACTAACTGTTGGGTAATCGTACTTCCACCTTGCGTAATTTCTCCTTCAACAAGATTATTGACGGTAGCTCTCATAATTGAAATAGGATCAATGGCGCCATGTTGATAAAACCGATGATCCTCAATCGCAACAATAGAGTCCAAGAAAATTTTATCGATTGCTTCTAAACTAACAAAATCCTCATTCGTATAAACTTCACTAATAACTTCTTCTATGGGAAATTGTTCAATAACTTTTTGATAACCATATACACCAATACCTAGAACTAACACCCCGACAATTAGTCCAAAAGTTAGCAATATTTGAAATAGTTTATATATAAATTTCATTAGTATATTCACCATCCTGTGTCGTTTATTTTATTTAATGACTTATTATATTCACATTATAAGTGTATTCAAGATTTATTCATATTGAACTATATGACATTAATCTTTCAAATTTGTTAGATAAGAATAAAATGTTTAGTCATTAGGTGTAAAAATTCCTTGATAAATAGATAACCCAAGCCCGATAACTAAAATTCCAATAATAACGATAAAAGCAATTAGTAATTGAATAAATCTAAAAAGTAATCTCATAATTTAACTCCCCACCCTAAATTGTTTATTGTTTGTTCGGTTAGCTTTTGTTTTTTTCAATGTGTTAAAGACAAGTTATACTTAATTCTTCGAAAGATTTCATTTTTGAAATGATTTAGAAAGTTGGCTCCTACCAATTTATTTATTAACTTTAAGCAGATTGGATTGAATCTAATCATTTCGTGACATTCCATTTATTAATTTCAAACGATTTATTAGTAAAAATGTCTTTGATGAAACTGAAGGTTAACATAATCTAAAATTAGATGCTGTGAACAATAAGGATGAATTAAAGAGTTAAATCTCAAATGTAGTAACTCCTTAGTATTCTTCGAAAACCCTTCTTTTATACAGATTAATAAAATTTAATTTGAGTTGCTTAAAATCTAAGGTTAAAAAAATGATTCAAACGCCATATATCAATAAGTGAATAATTTTGATATTAAAAATAGCTAAATGTGACTGATCAAAACTATTTAAAGTTCTGATTGGATATCTATGACTTAGAACTTGTATAATTATAATATACACTGGAAATATTAAGAAAAACTAAGTAAAAATCTTAATATTTTCTTAAGTTTAGAAATTAAGAGCCTTTTGTGAGTGAGATATCATAAAAAAAGATAAATCTAATTTAAGATTTATCTTTTTTTATTAAGCTGGTTTGCCCGATAGGGAAAATAATATCCACAGTCGTCCCAACATCTTGTATTGATGTTAATGTTATTCCGAGTCCTAATTTATCACAAAGCTTTTTGCATAAATACAGACCAATACCAGTTGATTTACCAAAACGACGGCCATTTTCACCTGTAAATCCTTTTTCAAAGACACGATCCACATCTTTTTGTGTAATTCCAACACCATTATCTTGAATTTTTAGCAGGAGATTATGTTCATTTTTAACGGCAGAAATAGAAATCTTACCTTCCGTTTCTTTAGCGTATTTAATACTATTTCCGATAATTTGATTTAAAATAAACTCAACCCACTTAGGGTCACTAAAAATTTCTTCGTCAATATGCTCCAATTTAAGACTAATGCGTTTATGAATAAAATCAGTTGAATTTTTTTTGATAACCGTTTTAATACTAGTCTCTAAATTAAAAGGTTTTACAATATAATCCTGATTTACATTATTACTGCGCGAGTAATATAACACCTGCTCCACAAAATCCTCGATTTTTTTAATTTGATACTTCATACTGGGGGGAATATTATCCTCGTGATTTTCAATAATTAACATCGTCGAGGCAATCGGTGTTTTAATCTCATGAATCCAAGTCTCTATATATTCCTGATACTCAGTTTGTAGCAATTTATAGTATTTTGCATATTCTTGCATATTCCGATGACTTTCTTTAATAATTTCATACATTATTTTTTGTTCAATATAAGCTGGTTCCTCTATTACTTCGGCCAGTAAGTATTTCTGGTCCAAATTTTCATTAATACTTTGCACTTCATCATAGTACTTTTTAGTTTTAAAAAATTCTAATAGCATATAAGTAGAAAGGGGACCAAACCAAATTAAAAATAACACCAATGCAATAATAAGATTCATATTTACCGTGACTAATACCAGTACAGTAATAAGGTAAAGTATACTATTAATTAAGAGAAATAAAACTCTATCTTTTACATAATCAATTAGTCTCATTTTAATATATAACCTAACCCTCTTCTCGTTTCGATGTATTCATCTAACCCGATTTTTTCAAGTTGTTTTCTCAGACGATTCACATTAACAGATAGGGTATTATCGTCCACAAAAACATCTGAATTCCACATGTATTGCATCAATTTATCTCGAGATATAATTGTCCCTTGATTTTTCATGAGATACGATAAAATTTTAAATTCATTTTTACTAAGTTCTAATGAATTTCCATGTGCTTCAATCGTTCCAGTAGAAAGATCAAGTTTCAAATCTTTAAATGTTAGAACATCCGTGGTCATGGTTTCACAATAGGTTCTTTTTAATAAGGCACTGATACGAGCTAGTAAAATTTGAGTGTTATAAGGTTTCGTGACAAAATCATCAGCACCTAAATTAATACTCATTAATTCATCAATCTCACTATCACGACTTGTTACCACGATAATGGGAACGGTAGAATCTTTTCTAATTTCTCGACAAATATGAAACCCATCAAAATAAGGAAGATTGATATCGAGTAACACTAAGTCAGGTTGTTCTTGTTTAAATTCAGTCAAAATATTTTCAAAATTGCTTGGAGCAACGGCGTTATAGCCGTATCTATTTAATAAAACTTGTAATTCTTCGCGGATGACATCAGTATCTTCAATTATCATTATTTTCATAAAAGGTCTCCTTGTATCGTAATGGTTTTATTATACATCAAATTCTGTAAAAAAATTCTAACAAAACTGTAAGATTGAATTCAAAAAAAGATGATTTCAGTTATAGAAATCATCTTTAAATTTATTATTTTGTCAGTCTATAGGATTAAGACTTTAAAATACTATTTACGTTTTTTATTAATTACTTCGACTTTTTTCATACAAACTTTAGCCATTTGAGCTTTGATAGCATTTGTATTCCCTTCATCAAAATACATGTCATTGAAAATTTTAACTTGGTTATTTCTCATTCCCATAAAGACACGATCCCCAGTTGGTGTTTTAACAACAGCAACTTCAGCCGTTTTTTGAATTTCAACTGTTAATGTTTCACCTTTTTTTGAAATAAAATCACATGAATATCCTTTTGTACTATCTTTCCACATAAATTACACTCTCCCTATTAGATATATTGGTGTCATATGAATTGCGATTTGTTCTGCGCCCTCATGTGAACAATATATGTTGAAGAAGAATTAAAAATAACTTAAAAGTTAAAAATTATAAAAAATTTATAATGTATTATGTAGATAAGTAATAATCATTGCAATAGTAATTTTTATCATGTTTAATATAAGAAAGCACTTTCTATTGTAGGGGGATAGCATAAATGGAGTATAAAAAAGAGATGTTTAATTTTGAAGACACATTACCGGCTAAAATTATTTTTCATGATAATCAGAAACGTCAAAATTATAATGAGTTCATACCTAAGCATTGGCATAACAGTTTAGAAATAACGTATATAAAAGCGGGAGCAATAGACGTTTGGAATAATGGAATAAATAAGGTCTATGGAAAAGATGATCTTGTTGTTATAAATAGTGGTGAAATCCATTCCATTACTCCATTGTATGGCGAACTGGAGTTAGGGATAGCCATTACGCTTATTCTTCCATATGATTTACTAAAACAGAATTATAAGAATATAGATCGTGTAACATTTAAGCTAAATGATAACTTGGGCAAAAAGAAGTTATGTTCTATTTTTGAGGATATATTTATAACACAGGAAGAAGGAATAGATGATTTCAAATTTTTGAAAATGAAAAGTCATGTGTATGATATTTTGTATGTTTTATTTAGTCACTGTAAAGATGAAAAGAAAACGGCTACTTCTTATGAGAGTCAGAAATATCTAGAACGTATAAGAACAATTACAAAATATATAAAAGAAAATTATAAAGAAGATATAACGCTTGAGTGGCTTGCACAAGAATATGGGTTATCGAAAGAACATTTATCAAGGAATTTTAAAGTTTATGTTGGCATGACTTTTACGAAGTATTTAGAAAGTATAAGAGTATATAATGCGCATCGGGATTTAGTAAATACAGATTATTCGGTTACTGATATTGCCTTATATAATGGATTTCCTAATGTAAAATCATTTATTGCATCGTTCAAAAAAATCTATGGCGATACCCCACAAAAATATCGACGTAATAGAAGTTGATTGATATTTTAGCCAGTTAAATATATAAATTTGTGAGTCAAATTAATTTGGATTATTAATATACAGAAGGGTATTTATTAGCCGAGATGCGTATGTATTAACTTATACAAACACTAAATCAACTGACCATATCAAAAATAGCCTATAAATATGCTAGTTATATGGAAGAACTCATTCTCTAAAAGCTTTATAATTAAAATGTAAGCGCTAATAAACGGAGGGGGAGTTTTATGATTTTAGGGAGGAAGTTGAGTCAAGTCGGTGCGTCGCAAGCAGGGAAAATATCTTTAAAGGAAAAGATTAGTTATGGTTTTGGGGATCTAGCATCTAATTTATTATTTGCATTGACGGGTTCTTATTTAATGTACTTTTATACAGATGTCGCTGGAATTGGTCTTGCAGCTGTTGGAACAATTATGTTACTAGCACGTGTGGTGGATGCAGTGACTGACCCAATGATGGGGGCAATTATTGATAAAACTAAAAGTAAGCATGGAAAGGGACGGCCGTATTTATTGTGGATGGCCATTCCGTTTGGTCTTATTGGAGCCTTAACGTTTTTTTCGCCTGATATTAGTCAGCAGGGAAAAGTTATTTATGCGGGGATAACTTATGTTGCATTCTGTGTTATTTATACGGCGATTAATATTCCGTATACGTCAATGATGTCAAGTATGACAGATAATGAAGGAGAAAGACTTTCATTTAATATGTTCAAATCATTGGGTGCAAGTATCGGATCATTTATTGTTTCAGGATGTACGCTAGCATTAGTTGCTTTTTTAGGACAAGGAAATCAATCAAAAGGATTTACAAGTACTGTTGCACTTTTTGGTTTTATAGGGGCGCTATTATTTATTATTTGTTTTAAAAATACGAAGGAGCGTGTTGTATCACGTCAAGAATCTGTGTCAATAAAAGAGACATTAAAGTCTGCAAAATCGAATACGCCGTGGATGATCTTATGTCTGATTGCATTTTTAATGTTTACAGGAATGATGATTAAAAATCAAACGATTATGTACTACAGTCAATATTATTTGAATAACGCAGCAATCGCACCGGTGTTATTATCAATCGGATCATTTTTATCAATACCAGTTGCTTTGATTATTCCGACATTAGCTAAAAAGATTGGGAAAAGAAATTGCATTGTTTTAGGAAATATATTAGTTATCATCGGAACATTTGCTATTTTCTTAAGTGGCGTTCATATACCTTTAATCTTCATTAGTAGTGTAGTAGCAGGGATCGGACAAGGGATTGCATTGGGAATTATATTTGTAATGGGAGCAGAAGTTGTTGATTATGGTGAATGGAAGACAGGTGTTCGTTCACAGGGAGTACTGACAGCACTTATTGGATTTATGGTTAAGATGGGAATGGCAGTGTCGGCAGCTTTATCATCTTTTGTACTTGCACAAGGTGGTTATGTTCCGAATGTTGTGCAAAGTGAAAGTGCAATTGGGGCTATTAATTTTAATTTCATTTGGCTTCCAATTATCATCTCAGTAGTATTAATCGTTATTTCACAATTTTATAAGTTAGATAAAATTTATGATAATGTCATGATTGAATTAAAAGCAAAAAGAGAACTTGCAAAATAGGAGAGTGTGAATATGAATAGTAACTATAAAGAATTAGTACAGATTTTAGAAAAAGATAATAAAGTAGAAGTTCATAATGGGACAGAGGTTATGGTTAAGGTGATTCCTGATTCAAATAAGCCAGGAGTTTTAGATTCTAGAGTAAAAGAAATAACAACGAGAGCGCCATTTTTGAGTACAGAAATTGAAGAAGGGTTATTTGTTTATGAAGGAATTCCAATAGGTGCCATGCGTAAGAGTATGGGATTTGATAATTTAGACATAAGTGAAGGTCAGGTTAAGACAACATATCAAACGATAAATGGTAGTGAAGCTGAGATTGAGATTAGAATTTATACGCCAAAAGAGTTGTCTGAAAAAGCCCCATGTGTTGTATTTTTCCACGGTGGTGGATTCTTTGGCGGTAGTATAGATGTAGTTGAAAATCCTTGTAAAGCAATTGCCTATAAAGCGAATGCAGTCGTTGTTTCTGTTGATTATCGATTGGCTCCTGAACACAAATATCCAAGTGGGATAACAGATTGCTTTGACGTTGTAAAATGGGTTTATTCACATGGTGATGAATTAAACGTGGATATCAATAAAATTGGCGTTGCTGGCGACAGTGCGGGTGGAAACATCTCAGCCGTTTGTTCGGTAAAAGATAGAGATTTAAAAACAAATATGATCAAATTCCAAGCGCTTATTTATCCAGCGGTGACTTTAGCAAGTAATGAATTAGCAGGTTATACGTGGACGATAGATGATTATGAAATAAATGAAGATCGCGAATTGATTGAGGCAGGAATGTACGGTATGCAAAATTCATCAGATTTATTGCATGTGCTATATTTAGATGAAACAAATGACTTAGCATCACCATACATTTCACCATTATTAGATAAAGACTTTACGAAATTACCAAAAACATTAATGGTAACAGCAGAGTTTGATTTTCTAAGAACGCAAGGTGAGATGTACGGAAAAAAATTAAGAGAAGCGGGTGGAGATGTAAAAATTATTAGATATAAAGGAACTGATCATGCGTTTATTGATAAATGCGGTGTCTATCCTCAGGCAGAAGATTGCTACAATGAAATAGCGAAAATGATTGCAGAGTTAAATTAACTGTCATGGTACATTTGAATTAATCCATATAAAAAAGCCTTAACTGAAATTTTAGTTAAGGCTTTTTGTTATTCAGTTAGATAAGGTATTCGAAATAGGAAACGTTATCCCTATGAAATAGTCGCTGCTAATTAGACAAAGACTATTTCCTTATGGGGGTTCAACATTTATTTACAAAGATTAACTAGTCTTGATTAATTTTTTTCACTTCAACACTAAATTCATAGTTACCTAAAGATTCAGAGTTGACAGTTACAACAGCTGTTCCACTTTTCCCTGTTGATTTTAAGTAGAAGCCACGAGCGCCACCAATTAATGATAACGTACTAGGACCAACTAATTCAATCGGACCACTCACAGAAATTGATAGCCCGTCATTTGAATAAGGAAGCACATTTCCATTTTGACACACAGCCTGACAGACAACACGTGTCACGTCATAAGTAGTATCTTCTACTAAAACGTCTGAATCTATTTTAATATCTAACGAAGCTTTAGTTACAGCACCTTTAGTCACCGTTTTAATTAATTCACCATTTTTATAACCTTCGAAACGGTAAGTAAGAGATTTCCATCCCCAAGTTCCAATATGTTTATTATAAATAGCGTTATAATCATCTTCCACTAAATTATATTTTGTAAGAATTGGTGCTAATTTTTCTTTATATTCATCAGATAAATTAGCTTCATTTCTCATCCCATAATGTAAGATATCTTTAACAATCAAGGCATCAGACTCAGAGAAACACTCAACTTTTAATCCGTCTCCAATCATATCATCAATAAAAATTGGGGGATGTGGTAAGTGTTTAAAGTCTTCATTTTTACCCGTAAATGTTGTAATATATTGATCATTTCTGAAGAATTTAACTTCATCTAAATTCGTGAAAATGTAAGTATCACCAAGTTGCCCTCCAGAATGCTCACCGATATTCATCGTAGAAGAAATTTCTAAAACAGGGTAGGCATCTTGTTGTGATGAGTAAACAGCAGCCGCGATTTTAGGAATACGGTACATATCAAGCACCCCATGGTAGCAAATTTTATCGCCACTTCCAAAGTCTTGATGCGTATTATAATCAAACATACACCAACCAATTGCTCCACTAATACGATCATCTTGATACATGTGATTTAAAACACGCGCATGAATTAGAGCATGATCGACACGTCTTGTTTCATGGTCAAAGCGTTTAGTCGGGAACATGTGACCCCCATATTCGGTTACAAGATAAGGAGCGTCCGTTGATTTCGTAATGTTTTCCACAACTGCAAGTGCTTCATTATTACCACGGTGCACGAAGTCATTGTACGTATAAACGTCTTCAAGTAGATTGCTTCCAGGTATGCAACGAACACCACCCGTTTGACGCGTATCATCTAATTCATGAGCTAATTTATTCGTTTCTAAATATAATTCATCGCAGTCACCAGACTCATTAATTCGAACGCCCCATAAAATAATTGATGGATGATTTCGATCTCTTATAATCATATCTTTAACATTTTCCATCACAACAGTTCGCCACTGTGCTAAATCACTAATATGTTGCCAACCAGGGATTTCTTCAAAAACAAGTAATCCAATTTCATCACATTTATTTAAGAAGTGAACAGATTGTGGATAATGAGATGTTCTGACAATATTTAATCCTAATTCTTCTTTTAAAATTGTGGCATCTTTTTCTTGAACAGATTTTGGCATGGCATAGCCAACATGAGCAAAACTTTGGTGACGATTTAAACCAGACAACTTAACTTTTTGCCCATTTAAGAAGAATCCATCTGTTTTAAAGGCAATTTCTCTAAATCCAATGCGAGTTGTTACGATATCTTTTACCATGTTATTTTCTTTTATGGTACAGCTAAGCATATATAAATGGGGATTTTGGATATCCCAATTTTGTGTTCCTTTAACTAATTCAGTTAAACTGATTTTATTTTCAGTCAGTTTATAATTAACCACTTCGTGAATTAAGTTGTCATTTAGATCATGTAACGTGATGTCTAGCGTTGTGTTTGGCGTTACATATGATGTCTTAAGCTCAATCGTTAATTTCTTATCATCATTTAAAACGTCCGATGTTTTAGCAAAGACATCTTGAATATGTATTGGATCAACAATTTTTAATGATACTTCTCGATAAATTCCTCCGTATCCTAAATAATCAACAACATTTCCAAAAGGAGGAACATCAAGTCGTTCATTTGAATCCACTTCTACGGTTAAGGTAGCGATGGTACCGAGTTCTACGTGTTCATCAATACGAATTTCAAATGGCGTATAACCACCTTTATGTTCGCCGATCAAGTGACCATTTAAATAGACGCGGCAGTAATGTCCAACGCCCTCAAATCTAAGATAGAGTTGCTTATTTTTATATTCTTTTTTGATTTCAATTTGTTTACGATAACAACTAATAAAACATGACATCTTTTCATCAAAATATTGATAAGGTGTTTCTATATTAGTATGAGGAATGTTTATTTCATCGCCACTCCATTGTTCAAATGGAATGGTTAAATCTGTTTGCTCAAAGCTTTGACGATATTTCCAACCAAAATTAAGTTCTTTTATCTCTCTCATATTGTTTCCCTCCGACATGAATTATTTTAGGTTTAAGATGATGTAATATCTTTCTTAGCTTTATTCTAACACGTTAAAAATGGTAATAAAAGTGTTTCCATAAAATATTTAGTAAAATATTTACTTAAAATCTGTTTTGTGATTCGCTTTAAAGTAGACAATAGACTGGCTAAATTTTAAATATGACAAAAAATAAGAATAAAATACATGAAAATAGGTTGTTTTTGCGATTCAATATACAGAAAATGTAAGTTTTTACTAAAAAATATTGTTTTTATTAAAAAAAGGTGTTAAAGTAATAACAGAAAGCGATTACAATTAAGATGGAGGGGTAATAATGAAAAAATTAATGTCACTTATGTTTGTAGCGGGTCTATCACTTACAGGTTTAGTAGCTTGTGGGGGGAATGAAGCAAAAAATCCAGAAACCTCAAAACCAGTATCAGGTGGAGAAACAGATAAAGTAGGGAATGCAACAACTGAAAAAGTAGAAATCAAACTATGGCTAGATGATGATAAATATGCAGAAGCATTAATTCCTGCTATTGAAGCAGCGATACCTAATATTAAAATCGTTTATGAAAATGTGGGTTCTGCATCAACAAGAACAAAATTGGAATTAGATGGACCAGCAGGGGTAGGGGCAGATGTATTTATTCAACCCCATGATAATATGGCACCATCTATTGAAGGAAATATTTTGTTACCGATTGGGGCAGATTTAGTTTCGATGATTGAAGATCGTATGCTAGAGGGGTCTGTTTCCACTGTTAAAACAGTAGATAATTATTATGGAGTTCCTTTATCAACTGAATCATTAGCGTTATTCTATAATAAGACATTATTAGCTGATAATGAATTAACGTTGGCAACAACATTTGAAGAAATTATGGAACAAGCAAAATCATATAATGATGTTTCGAAAAATAAATTTATTTTTAGATTTGAACCAGGAAATGCGTATAACAACCACATGTTCTTAACAGCAGCAGGATTTGAGCTATATGGTCCAGACCATACTGATGCAAGTCAAGTAAACTTTAATACGCCTGCGGTTGTAAGTGGATTAGAATCATTTGCTTCATTAAAAGAAATACTTGATGTACCTTATGCT
>JBOFCV010000063.1:0-3477 GCA_051646305.1 Turicibacter sp. | reverse complement strand
AAGTAGTTTAGACACGTCATATCCTCCAAAATTATAGTACTTTTATTATAGCATAAAAACGCTCTTTATCCCACTTGTAGGAAAACAAAAAAACAAGCCGAAGCTTGCTTTAAAATTATTTCATTAAACGCTTTTCAGAACACTCTGTCTGTTTAAAATTGCGCTCATCGTCAAAATTTATTTGATACGCTCCAGAGCCTGCTTCATTTGATCGAATAACACGTATTCGGCAACATCTTTTGAGTTGTTTATTACCTTTGATTTAATAAAATTTTCTTGCTGTTTTGTATAATAAAGTTTCATATCGCCACTATTAATTAAATCTCTCATTTGAGAACTTGTAAGCCATTCTCCATCAAGGAGTTGTGATTTAATTGTTGTAACATCCGCTCCTATCTGTCGTGCAGTCCACTCGGCTACTTCATTCTCGTGTTTTGAACGGTAATCCATTGCTCGATACAGACCACGCAAGAACTTGTTTACTTTTTCAGCATTTTTTCTAGAATAGCCTGGCGTGGTTGCATACGAAGCAATAGATGGGTATTCTTTTGCATATCGAACATTATTAGCCAATGAAACAGCATTATCTCCTAATTCTGCTTTAATAGCTGTTGTATTTGGTGACCAAGTTGCAACTGCATCAATAGAACCTGAAAGCATAGCCGTTACAACTGATGAGGCATCCATATCCACGATTTTAACATCATTTTGGGTAAACCCAACTTCTTCAAATGCTAAATTAAGAATCGCTTCTGAAGAAGTTCCTGATGTAGAAGCAATCTTCTTCCCTCTCAAATCAGCCAATGAATTAACACCCTTATCTTTCCGTCCAATAATCTCATCACCATTACCTAACTGAGCAAACGAAATAACTTCTGCACGGTTTTCAATTAGTAATTTATGGGCCCCAGGACCGATATTACCGATATCAATAGAAGCGGATTCCATTGCTGCAATAATCGTTGGCCCATCGGAAAATTCTACTAAGTCAATATCCAAACCTTCTTCTTTAAATATTCCGGAATTAACACCTGCTATAATATCGTGTAAACTTGCATAATTTGGCATGTATGCGATTTTTAGTTTTATTTTTCCAGTTTGCTCACTCGATGTGGTGAATGAACAAGCCGTCAAAACAAATGCTAAAAAAAGACAAACTACTGAATAATAAATCTTTTTTTTCTTGAATTGTAACATATTGAGCTCCTTTTAAAAGTATTAAAGTGCCTTCATTTTTCATCCCTTAATATTATTCGTAAACTCGTGACCAAATATAATTCTTTATAGTTAGAAACTCCTTGCTCAATTTAGTTCCATGATTCCTTGGATGAGGAATATCAATATCAACAATTTCCTTAATTCGGCCAGGTCGAGCACTCATAATAATGACTCGACTTCCAAGAAATATTGCCTCATCAACATCATGCGTAATGAAGAAACAAGTCTTACGTTCTTTTTCCCACGCTTTTATCAGTTCTTCTTGCAACTGTGTTCTCGTCTGTGCATCCAATGCCCCAAAAGGTTCATCCATTAAAAGAATAGACGGGTTCACTGCATATGCTCTCGCAATAGCTACTCGTTGTTTCATACCCCCAGATAATTCTTTTGGATAATGATTGGCAAACTCCTGCAAACCAACCATCTTTATATAGTATTCCGAAATTTCCGCTGCTTCTGCTTTCGATTTCCCTTGAATTTCTAGACCGAACATTACATTTTTTTTAACAGTTAACCACGGAAACAATGCATATTGTTGGAATACTACTCCTCGATCACTCCCCGTACCAACAACTTCTTTTCCATCGCAATATACTTTTCCTTGTGTTGGCTTAGACAATCCAGCTATGATATTCAACAAAGTGGATTTTCCACAACCAGATGGTCCAACAACAGTTATAAATTCATTTTCATGAATATCGAGATTAATGCCGTTTAAAGCCACAACTTCCTCATTTCTATTTGAAAAAGATTTTACAACGTTATCAATTGCAACTTTTACCGTTCCTCTCTCTCTTGCCATCCAGTTAGCCTCCTCTCCATACATGTGATTAATTTATTAAAAAGTAAACCGATACATCCCATAATCAATATGTACAAGAGCATAGGTGGTGAATCAAATGCGTTATTTAAGGAACGAATTCTCATCCCTAAACCAGCAGTTGCTCCTGTTGATTCTGCTGCAATAAGGGTACTCAATGCTACTGCGGTTCCAAGACGAATAGCGGTCATAACAAACGGTAATGAGGCAGGAATTATTATACGCTTGAAAATGTCTTTATCCGTCGCTCCCAAAACTCTTGCTGCTTTTATGAGAACAGGATCAATATTCACAACGCCTTGATAAATAGTAATTGTCATAGTCAAAAAAGTTGCGATTGTAATTACTATTACTTGAGGTAAACGACCAACACCTGCTGAAATAACAACAAGCGGCACATAGGCTAACGGAGGAATATTACGCACAAACTGTATCCAAGGTTCTACAATATTGCGATAAGGTGCGTACCAAGCCATCATCACTGCATTTGGTACAGATAGAATAAATCCGACGAGAAAACCTAGCAAGACCGAAATCATACTCGATTTTATGTCCTCAAAAAACACACCTCTTCCAACCATCTTAAAGAGTGATTCCCAAACCAAAAACATATTCGGAAAACTTCTAGCCGTTCTCTCGTTGATTGACAATAGCCACCAGACAATCAAGGCGGCAATAAGTGAGAGTGATAACCAAGCGTATCTTTCTAAATTAGAATTTCGAAATAATATTTTTTTCTTCATTCAATATATCTCCCCATAACTTTTTAACTATTCAATTATGACGTTAGTATATAAATAATCTTTTATGTATCTTATTTTCATTTTTTAGCGTTTTGTAACAACGTAAGTTTTAAATTTTCACTCTGAATTTTGCTTAACAATTTCATAAAAAATTATCGTGGAATTCTCAAAACAACGTTAACGAAGTTGTTTAATTCATTATATCATATCAATAATATAAGTCTATCATATTTTGAAATGATTTACTATGATTTCATCTCAAAACACTGCAGATGTCTTTACGCAAATAAAAAACGCACGAAAATTTTAGTGCGTTATGAATTCATTATATTTATCTTCGAGGTATAAAAGATACGATTACAAAAATATGCCTAAGAATTTCTTCCCAGGCATAGCATACTTTTATCATCTCTTGTATTCTACTGATAAAACACATCAAATTGACTACTATCCACATAGTCAATACCATCAACATTCAACATTCCCAATTCGGTAATTTCAACATTTTGGGCGTGCTCACGATCAATATATATACCACTTTGACAGTACACATGTTTTCTTTTCAGTTTTTTAATGTCATTGGAAATGGGAAGTTGTATTGCGCGCACTATACACGTTAAGATGTTTTGATATGATTGTTCATCACTTTTTTGAAAAAGTCCTATTCCCGTATTCACATTCGGTTTCACAATATTC
>JBOFCV010000229.1:0-9881 GCA_051646305.1 Turicibacter sp. | reverse complement strand
TTTAGTCTCGTACAAATTCTTTTACTTCTACGCCGAATAACTAAAATTTAATCTAAGTAATACCACGAAATTCATCTAATGGCATCAAATTATTTTTTAGTTCAATTTTATAACCTAATTCACGATAAATATCAGATCCTCCATCTTTGTATCATTCGATTTGAATTGTAAATACAGATTTTTCAACCTTTATCGTTGTTCTCAAAAAATCTGATCCTAGGATAACTCCCACATCATGAGTGAAACACCGAATATAGCAAGGTCCCATTTTAGTGATTTTTCTTTTTAACATACGATGGATTGCCTATTGTTTCTAAATGACTATCATTCTGCATGATCATCCAACATTTAATGATTTTATTTTTTTAATTTCTACTTAAATATTAAATCCTGGCAATTCGTTACGATTAGTATACTGACATAGCAACGCATCCTCTCGAAGCAGACCATATAACTCAGCCATTGTTGATTCACGATAGGGATTTACATAAAAAACGCCTAGAATACCTAAGGTTAGGATTGATAATATTTCCCAACCTAAAAATGATAAATCTAAAACAAAAACATTCCATTTTTGGCCTTTCATCATCTCTTTACTCAATTCAAATGCCCGTGAGCGTTGCATATCAGAGTTTTCAGATAAGATATAAGGAATCATAGAATACTCATAGGCTTTGATTATACCAGGAACAATAAGTAATAGCGTCCATAAAAAAGTAAATAGATCCACTAAGAACATCGTGACACAAGGATTTATAATCTTAGATTTATCAAATAAAAAGAAAACATCTAAAACCTTTCGGTCTTGTTCTCTAATCCCCATGAAAAATCTATTTTTTCCAATCACGATTGGATATAAAATAAACATGCGCACAAGCATGGTCATAATAAGCACACTTAAGGAAATTAATAAAATAACACTGATTGAGAAACTTACTGCGCTCTTGTTCAATGTATTAAAGGTTTTCTCAAATAAAATAGATGTCAATCCATTCGTCGTTAACGTTAAAGAATCAGATTCCTCCACATACATCTCACCATTACTACCAACGATTTCTCCACTAGATGGATTCACATAAAAACTATCACCATTTTCGTATACCACAACATAATCATTACTATCGTTAATCCCTGTGTTATTAGTTCCATCAAATAAGATACCAACTATAGAAACAATCAAACAAACGATAACAGCTTGCTTGTACACCCGTTTAAAATTCTTCTTTCCTGCTTCTTTCAGTAAATCTCTAGTCCACATAAAATCCCCCCAGATCATATAGTAAAAACAACTTTTTTATATTGTTTTTCAAAAAATACTTCAATGAAATAACTTTATTTCAATCGTCTATGAACAAATCTAAAAGAACCATTTTTTGAAAAGATTTATTGCGGGATAAATAGTAACCCATATAAAGCAAGCACTATTAAAAAGAGAACAAAAAATACGGCAAATACTGTTCCCATTACAATGAGAGTCTTTTTAACTGTGGTATTCATAAAACACCTTCTCTCTCTTTTTATCTTGTTGACCCCTACAGTAACATTATACATTATTTGGTAATATTTTATAACCTTTATCTGATAGATATATTTTATCTCCTTAGACGTCAAAAACATTGTAAACTAACCGCATAAAAAAGAGACGATTTTATACATCGTCCCTTTTCGTTAGTGTAGAGGTTTTCTAATAAACGGCTCTTCCACTTCTTTTCTAACCAAATCTGTATACGCACAAACTTTACGATAGGCATTTCCCCACGTTTCATGTTGACGATAATCTCGAATTGCATCCATCTCAAATTCCACGATGATAATATCCTCCAATGTATCATCAGCTACATGAATAAGGTTATCAACATATCCCGCTTCATTAAAGACAATCGGGCTAAAGGCACATGACTGCCCACACCCCGGTCCAGGATAGTTCGCCATTGCAATGCCCGTCATATTTTCAAACGCACGTGTTGATAATTGATTCAGTCTAGCTGGATTAATATCACAAGCATTTGGAACTAATATCAATTCTGCCCCTTTAAGCATTAAAATTCGTGCGCTCTCTGGGAACTCTCGATCATAACAAATCATAAGTCCTAATTTAATGCCATCAAACTCACAAACACAGAAGTCATCACCACTTTCAAGCAGCGCCTCCAATGAAAAATCACACGTATGCACTTTAGAATAAGACATGATCATGTGACCCTCTCTATTGATAACACATGCACAATTTCTAGGCGCCACGTCTCCTACCGACAAATAACTCATCACGATTCCAATGTTTAATTCTTTCGCTAATTCACAAAACCGCTTGATATAATCACTCTCTTTGCCAATAGCTGCATTTAACCACCCAATTCGGGCCTGCTCATATTCAGTATTGAATGGGTCATCAAAGGCATCCTCAAACGGTGGCGCATAACCATTCGACCACATTTCCGGGAACAAGACGATATCAGCGCCCAACGCTTTTGCTTCCAATACATAAGTTAATCCCAGCGCTAAATTAGCATCCAAATTATTTGGTACGGCACGGTGTTGAACTAACGCAACCTTAAATGATTTCATCAAAACCTTCCCCTTATTTCATTAATTTCTCATGAATGAGTTTCCACGCGACTTCATTTTCATCATCGTAATTCTCGCTTTTCCAATTGATTGGCTTCACTCCCATGTACGGTCTGAATCCAAACTGCGTGTATAAGCCTAACGCCTGATAGCTGTACGTTTGCGATGTTAAATAAATATAATCCTTAAATCCCATCTCATGGTAAATCTCAAACACCTTAGAAAGAAGGGCTTTTGCTATCCCTTTTCCTTTGCACGGATTGGATACCGCGACCCAGTGAATACGTTGAAGTTTTACACCAAAGTGATGCCCATCCCAAAGTGATGCAGTTGCCACTACCGTTCCATTGTTATCCAAAACAAAGAGACACTTTTTCAACAAATCATCTGACTGACTTAAAAATACATCTGCAAATATAGCTTTTGCTTCTTCTAAACTATCAGTTTGTTTAAGATCATATTGCAATCGACTCCACGCCACATCAAACCCATCTTGATAATAAGAAAAGGTATAGCCTAATGGCAACTCAAATCTTGGGTAGTTTTCTGGATCAGATTTCTCCATTAATACCCCTATATACGGCATGTTTTTATCTAACATCTAACCCCTCCAATGTGGAAAAAAATTCGATTAGGATTTCTATCTTAATCGCTTGATTTAACGATACCATGCCAAGGAGATATTTCAAATCATTTTTATATTTGAATGGTAAATAGTTATCATTTTCTTATGACTATTTCAACGTCCACATAAAAAACGACTTCCTCGACCCTAACTTAGAAGTCGTTTTTTACAAAACTTACTATTCAATAATGAATGTCATTTTCTTGTCTTCAAATGCACCCGGCGTATCCGCTACTTCCTGTCCCATCTTTGTTTTTTGTGGCTCTTGATTGATTAGTGGTTTAACCTCCGATCCAATCAAAAACAAACCATAGGAACAAAGACACCCGATAACTAAATACCTTTTATCAAGCCTTCTATCTCTTAAAGATAAAACTAATCCGAAAAGAAAAATCCCTAAACAGACTAATCCGATGTACTTAAATAGCGTAATAAATAGTATCATACGTTCCCTCCTTCATCCAAATATATCTCGTATACAGCTACGATTGAACGATCTAACTATTACAACCCTATGACACTATAAATTAATTCATGTTATATTTTTAAATTTACAGCTAATAATTTTAAATTTTAAATAAAATTATAAAAAAAGGCATCTCTCTGTATAAAGACAGTCGAGAAGCCTCACTTATTTAGACATCTAACACGTGTTCATCTTGATGAACAGATTTTATCCATTTTTTGCTAAACAATCGGAAAATACACCAAATACCTTTTAAGATTTCATCAATCTTCAACGCAATTAAGACAAAGAATGGCGAAAACCCCCACACCAATCCAACTAAGAAGCCTAGTGGAATGGAAACCAACCATAAGAATAAGACATCAGCAAGCATTAAAAACTTCGTATCGCCTCCACCTCGTAACACACCTTTTGTTAGCAATGTTGAAACTGACATAAAAATGACTAAGAATGAAGTCGCATTCATTAATTGATATGCAATGGCCTTTGTTTGCTCTGATATGTTATAGAAATCGATAATAAAGTGCTTCATAAAGAAAATAACAACCGAAGAGACTACCCCTAGAATAATAGAAAGCGATAAGAATGTAACCGCACGATCAAATGCTTGTTCGACTTTCCCACGCCCTATTGTATTTCCGATAATAACGCCACTGGCACTAGCAACCCCCACTAAAAAGACATTCGTAAACTGCAAGACGACACTTGAAATACTATTAGCTGCTACCAAATCTGATCCAATACGTCCCATAATAATAGAGACCATATTTAAACCCAATGCTAAAATCAAATCACTGATTAACACAGGGCCCCCAATCTTCACATATTGATTAAACAGCTCTTTATCAAAGATTATCAGATCCTTAAGTTTGAATTTTATCTTCTGGTCTATTCTTAAAATATAGAATGAAACAAACGTGAATTCTATGATTCTAGCTGTTAAAGTTGCAATCGCCGCCCCTTGGATACCAAGTGCTGGCGCCCCGAGATTACCAAAAATAAGAACCCAGTTTAAGAAAATATTAACTGCAAACGATAGTAACGACATAAACAACCCGACTTGAACCGTCCCCACTGTCCGAAATAGAATCATACTCGTCGTTGAGATCCCTTGGAAAATAAATGCTAATGAAACGATTTTTAAATATAAAGTCCCTTGACTAATAACATCTGCTTCGGGTGTGTAAATACTCATTATTTTATCTGGCATGAGTTGGGCAAAGAATAAGAAGAGGATGGCAAAGGCTATACTTGATTTTAATAAAATAGATAATACTTTTTTGATAGAACTGATATCTTTTCGTCCCCAAAATTGACCAGAAAGAACGCCTGCTCCTCCACCAAGACCAAAGTTTAAAATAAGGAAAATAAAACAAAATTGATTAGCAAGTGATGCAGAAGCTAACGTTATTTCGCCAACAGCCCCAAGCATCATTGTATCTGTCATACTCACCCCAACATTAATCAAACTTTGTAGTGCAATGGGAATACTTATTTTAATCACTTCTTGATAAAATGATTTATCTTTAACAAAAGCTCTCACAAAAGTCGCCTCCTATAATTTTTACATATTATTATATCATACAATAATTAGACAATATCTCCTAGTCTTTTACAACAATATGTCCGTATAAACACTTATACTTGATAATGATTAAAGATAATCATCAAAAAAAAGCTTCTATTTTTCTACTGGTGCTTATTCCAATACCTTACAGTTATTTTACACATAAAAAAAGTGTGTATTTAAATAATGATCACTCCATCATTTAAATACACACTACAATTCTTATTAGAAGACTAAAGTACCATAGCAGCTATCACGCCAAAGATGAATAATGGGATGTTAAAATGCAAGAAAGTTGGAATACACGTATCATAAATATGATTGTGTTGTCCATCCGCATTTAAACCTGATGTTGGGCCTAATGTACTATCAGAAGCCGGTGATCCTGCATCCCCTAAAGCACCTGCTGTCCCAATAATAGCAAGTGTTGCTAACGGACTAAAGCCTAATGCGCTACATAGTGGGACAAATAACGAGGCTAAGATTGGAATGGTCGAGAAGGATGAGCCAATTCCTACCGTAACAAACAAACCTATTAATAACATAAGTGCAGCTGCGATTAATTTATTGTTTCCAATAAGCATTAAACTTCCTTGAACGAGCGCTTCAATATCACCCGTTGCTCGTAAGACATTACTAAATCCTGCCGCAACAACCATAACGAATCCAATACTCGCCATCATTTTAATTCCCTCATCCATAATTTTCGCGTTATCACGAACCTTAAAGACGCCACCAATTTGTAAAATGGTTATCCCAAATAAGGCTGAGAAAACCATCGACTCTAGTAATAATTGCGATAATATGGTTGCCAAAATACTGATAATTCCAACAACAATGGTTTTTCTAGAATACACTGCCGTGACTTCATCTTGAATCAAATTCATCTCACTTGAGTACTCACGTTTTTTTCGATATGTTACTAATAAGGCAACTAATAACCCAATAACCAAACCGAGTGCTGGAAGCGTTAAGGCTTTTTGTATCATGGCATAATCAACGGTTATCCCATTTAATTGCATATTTTCGTTTAGGATATTGAAATAGATTAAACCAAAACCTGCCGGTATCCACATATAAGGGGTTATTAACCCAAATGTTAGCGCACACGAAACGGCACGACGGTCCATCGATAGTTCATTCATTATTTGAAGTAATGTAGGAACAAGGATGGGAATAAAGGCGATATGAATTGGAATTATATTTTGTGATGAAATCGCCACCAGAACTAAGCTAAGTAATAATAACCATTTTGAAAAGGTCTTTTTCTCACTATTCTCTTTTAGATAGCTTGTAACTTTCTTTAAAAATAATTTTGGAAGTCCGGTTCTAACAATTCCAACAGCAAATGAACCAAGCAAAATATAGCTAAGGGCAATCTCCGCACTTCCACCTAAGCCCTCTTGTAAGGCACCAATTGTTGCAGATAACGATAACCCACCGACTAATCCACCGACGATTGATGCAATTAATAATGAAAAAACCACATGAAATCTTAATAAACTAAGACTAATCATAGTGATAACAGCGACTAAAACAGCATTCATGATGTTATTTCCTCCTTATTGTCTTATTCATACTCCATACAATTGACTCGTGTCTCCAAACCATTTTACCCAACACGAGTTATTTGTCTTTTTTAACTAGCACCTCACTGAATATGATAATTTATTTCTATCCCTAATTAACTAATTAAAAATCAAACTGATCACAATTACAAGTAGTAAAATTATGCAATTTTTGTAAAGTTTTGGTTATGCTTAATTATAGCCCCATTATTATCAGCAGTCATCTCCGTATTTCTCCGTAAAAAGCCTCCTCTGCTCAAAAGACCATAAGGAGTCATCTATTATACTATTTATTATCTTACTCGAGATTTAATTTATAAAATCTAAGGTATAGTCAGCCAACTTAATCAATGCATAGTCCAGGTATTTTAAGGAATTTTGTTAAGATAACACGACTCTTAACTAGCACAATCACAATGATTAGCACGTTTTAGTATTTATTCATTATGATTTGTTTAGAAAAATGATCCTTGTAATATCGCTCACTAGCGATAAGATATTTCATGGTGCTAACTTGTACTCAACCCATTTCAACTGATAGTCTATACTCATAAATATATGGAAATATATATAACTTCTTATGTTCTTTCGCTTATTAAAATGATTACTCTAACTAATGATGGCATAATCTTTATAAGGAACAGCACCCTATCTAATTCATGTATTATAACTGGTCTCCCCGTGCTGTTAACACTTACCATATATTATATAATAGGTACAAATTATTTCTAAAAGGGGCTGAATAAATCGAAAAAAGATGTTTACACGTCATTCGCTGTTTTTCAAATAAAATATTTTATCCCATTATCCATTCTCGCGCTTACCGTTCTCTTTTTTAGTTTCACTCATGAATCAAAATGGTCCACTGGTACGTTTCTCTACAGTAGGCGTCACGATACGGCAAAAAGTTGGCAAAACACACATTAACAAATGAACGGATCGATTTTTGATAAAATTAAATTTACGAAAGGTGATCAAGTTGAATTGATACTGGATAGTGAAACAACTGAAGGAAGCCTAACAATTTCTTTATCTGATCCTATCAATCAAGAGCTATTTACCCTACAGAACCCAGAGTCCAAGTCGATCCTTATTACGATTTCTAGCATCGGGAGATACAAGTTACTTGTCACAGGAAAACATAGTGGCAGCTATTCGATTAGTTGGACTATTTTAGAATAATGAACTCAAGTAAAGTCGGTTTAACTAAAAAAATAAATTTGCTTACGCTAAGTGTAGCCTCTTTCAAATCAAAAAAACACCAAACGATAAAGACAAGTAGTGGTCTTTATCGTTTGGTGTTTTTAGTTACATATCTGAATCTAGTAGTTCCTTATCATACTTAAAACTGTGTGACTAACACATTGACATTGAGCTCTTCTACGTCATAATTTCCCCATTCGCGCCATTGCGTGTGCTCCGTTTGACCAATTTTTTGTCGGTGGCGCCCACCTTCATCAATCAATAAAGCCACACCCGTTTTAGCTTTTTTACGATGTACCTCCATCTCAACAGCCTTGATATCTTCGATGATCACTTGCGTTTTATTGTGAGGTAATTGGTAATCGATAACATCATGACGATATTTAGATGGTTCATATTTGATTTTTGCAAGCAGTTCTACTGGCTCTTTTCCACTCATCACATCTTTATAATTCACACCTTGAGCCACAATCACCAACTCCGTGTGATTTCTAATACGGTCTCCCAAATCACGAGGATAATCTTGATACACCTCATATGGAAGTCCAAATGTTTCAATTAATTCAAGCATTTTTCGTTGGATGGTCCATGCAACATCACGTTCTACCATGAATAAAAAATCTACATATCTTAATTTAATCTCACTAACCGCCATTTCAAATACATCTATTGCCCCCAACATCATAAACACCCCTCATCGTTAATTTATTAATACATCCTATTCAGGGGAAGTAAAAGATATAGCACATTCAATATAATAAGCGCTTTATTTTATAAGTTACACTCGAAAATATCGCGCTTTATTTTTAAATTTTTATCTGTTAGTATGATTGTTGCTACTTATAGAAACTAAGTTTCATCTATTACATTTATCTACTTTAGTGTTTATCTATACACCTTAGGTTGTTTTTCCAAAAAGAAAGCAATCATCACAATCACACCACAAGCTGTGATTAAAATAGGGAAAGTTGACATATTATAAATCGCGATGGCAATATAGGCCCAAATAAACACTAAAGGAAATAAAATATCATCAGTTTTATTCCGTGTATAGATTGCTAGAAAGCCACCTACAATTAACATCATAATTCCCCAAAGTTGTTCACCCAGTCCTAATAATTGGGTGAATCCATTTGCTTTCAAAACAATTGCTATATCAACCATTAACGCAACAGATACCCACCCCATAAAAATTGAGAATGGGACTCTAAAATATTTTAATTCCTTTAGGATGCGATCTTGTTTTTCAACTTTCAATGTTAGAATAGCGCGATTCATTGTGTTATACATGAGGATTAAGGTAACCAATGACATCCCGATCATAACTGGGGCCAAGGTATTTGACACCAGAAGAGAACCTCCTGTAAATACCATATTGATGGCAAAGAATCGACTTACTTTTTCATAGACTGTAAAGGCTATATCTGATACGAAAAATTGACTTACTAACCAAATGGCTAGTAACAAGTAGATGAGTATCCAAATTGAAAAGGCGTAGGGTGCTGGCATGATGTACGGCGCCCCGCCGCTTCCCATAAAGACTTGTGATGCATTCACACTGATTGACGCCCAAATGAGAAAGGCATAACTTATAATATTTATGATACTTATGACTTGACGTTTCAAAATTTTCCCCTCCATTATTTTCATCGTTTTTTATGTCTCTACTCTATACTATGAAGTTAGGCCACTATCTCGAACTTGATTTACATAAATAGTTGCTTTTTTTCTATTAGCGATTCGGTAGTTTATCGTACTGTCCACGTTATATACCTCTTCAATAAGCTGTTTGTAGTTGACATGTCCCGCTGCGTTATACTTTGAATCATTTGATGGTGAACAATTACCTTATCCGATTTTATAGCCTAGTTTTAAGTTTATTAATTG
>JBOFCV010000052.1:0-2166 GCA_051646305.1 Turicibacter sp. | reverse complement strand
CCATACAAACATGAAATTGAAATGTTCCGTAAAGGTGAGTACAACCCTAATATTTTAAATGAAATTTTAGGTATTAAATAAGAAAAGGAGATTGCTGATTAGATTTCAGTAATCTCCTTTTTTATGTGTTTGATGATTCTAAGTATACTAACAAGATTGGAGCAAAATTTAAAGAAGATAAGAGGAGTCAGGCTAATATCGGTTTTTTTTAAAAAAAATCAGTGTAACTCATTTCATATTTATGAAGTTAAGTCATTTATGTTATGATAATGAAAAAAATAGAATATAATGGTGATAATGAATATCCTGAAAATGATTGTTAATGAAATTTTTTATCTGTTGAAAGATAGGGATAACATGGAGGGATTGAGATGGAGAAGGATATGATACGTGAATTGATTTTACGAACCATTTCGTTATTTAGAACAGATGAATTGAGAGAGATCGAGATAATCAATAATTGTCGATCAGATGAAGAGCGATATATTGTATTTACCACCTTCGCAACGGATGAGAAAATAGTTTTTAAAATATATCTTAACTCATATACTACACTTCAAAATATTGAAACATGGGCAACCCTTTCCAAAAGTTATTCGGACCATCAAATTAAAACGCCTCTTTTTTTGAAAAGTAGTCAGGGTAGCTATGGCCAAACCGTAGAAATAAATCAGAAGGTGTATCATGTATGGGCTGAGGAATGGGTCGATAGCCTATTTTGCAAGGGTGAGGATGGTGTTAATTTAGAAGCGCAAAGTGAAGATTTTATTTATCAATTAGGAACATTGCACGGGCGGATGCATCAAATTTCTAAAGAGCAAAACATTCAGGGAAACTGTAAATCACCGTGGGTGTTATTTGAAACTTTTTCTGCGGATGAGGAGTATGATGAGAACTATGAGAATGCATATTGGCTATTTTCAGAATTAAATCAGACAGCGGCTGACCAATATTTGCTACAAGCTATTTGGTCTAGCTACACAAAAAAGCGCCAAGAATTAGAGGTATTATTTAAAGTGCTTCCTCAAGGGATGGTGCAGGGGGATTTATCGCCAAGAAACTTAATTATTTCGAATGATCATGAGTTGATCGGGATTTATGATTATAATTTATCTGGAAATGATATTTATATTTCGGAGTGTATTCAAGAAGCGATTTATATTTGTTATGAATGCTATGATGAGGAATGGTTTGATGAGCCTCATACGGAGTATATGGATGCAAGATTTAAAGCTTATGTTAGAGGTTACGAACACACTTATGGTTTAAATGAGGATGAGCAGAAAGCTATTGATTTAGTTTATAACATATCAAGACCCTTTAGATGGGCTAAAGTTAAATTAACACTTGATAAACTTAAAGAAAATAAAATCGAGGACGTCAATACACGCTTAAAATGGATGCAACAAGAGTTAAATAAAAAGAATGTAATGGGGACCGAGATGATAAACGCGCATCATTTAAAATAGTTGTAACGAATAGGTATTTTTAAAAAAATAATGTTCACCCTCATAATGAAAAGATTGTATTTGAAAAAATGGAATCTTTTTTACATTGAAAATGATACAAATTCAACGGATTGGATTTATATCATTTTATTTTTTATGGTAAATTGTATCTAATAGTTTGACTAATGGATATAGAGGGGTACTAAATGAAGACAATTTTATTACTAGAGGATGATGAAAATTTAAATAGGGGGATTATAAGCTTATAAATGAAGGATACAACGCCTTATTTGCTACAACAATTGCGGAAGTGAATACTTATTTTGAAAATGAACACGTAGATTTAAGCGTATAGGATGTAAATTTACCTGATGGAAATGATTTTGACTTCTGCGAGGCCATTCATAGAGCAAGTGATGTGCGTATTTTATTTTTAACAGCGTTGGATCAAGAGGGTGATGTTGTAACTGGGTATGAGGTAGGCGCTGATGATTAGCTAACAATAACAAAAAAATACCACTCCCTACGACGATGTCTTTGAGAGTGGTATTTTTAATATTAAGTTTTAGAGCGGTTCAGTAGTTGAAATCGTGATGTTTAGCGAGAATGATTGTTTTTTATAGCTTGGCTTTGTTATACCTCAGGTACTAAGGATGTCTAATATTAAATTTGCGAATTTAAAATTGATCTTAGTGTATTTATCTGCCATAATCGGTCT
>JBOFCV010000044.1:0-2528 GCA_051646305.1 Turicibacter sp. | reverse complement strand
TCACTTGAGTCAAGAAGAAGTAATGATTTCGTATTATCGTGACGGATATTTACACGAATTAAAAGGCAGAGTCATTAAAATTAATCAACCGTATCGCTATATTGTATTTGAATATTTAAAAGTTAGGGAACTCAAAATCTCATTTGATATGATTATCAACATCGCCCATTAGCAACCAATAATCCAATTTGTGCTATAATAAGAAATATTTGTAGTGATGCAAGAAACTTACTACAAACAACTTGATGGGGGAAAGCTAGCTAGAGCTTTTTTATTCCAAAATATTATTTGGAGCAGTGTGTTGAAGGTAAGGTGAAATACCTAGAATGGGATGAATACTGCGTAGCAGTGTTCATGCCTGACGCCAATAGAGGGATTCAACCTAAACCGGAAACATACTGAGGTGGTGCTATTAAACCTCCCAAATAAGAAAAATTGATTAAGTGGTAAAGATATAGGAGGATTTGGGTTTGGAATTTTTAGATTATGTAGATGCCATGGGTGAGATATTAAGTAGTGCCCATTGGACAGATTTTTTATTTCTTGTGATCATATACTTCATTTTAATTAGCATCTTACGTGCGAGCTTTAAAAAGAATAAACGAAAAGTTTGGTATAACTATTTATGGTTAGTGGCGTGCCCACCTGTTGGGATTCATTTGGTGTGGAAGAATCGTAAGATAAAAAAAGTAATGAAAAAGCGAATTACATATACCACATTGACTATTATTTGTGCAATCGTTGCATCAATCGGTATTTATTTTGGTTGGGTACCAGAACCTGAATATGCCGAAGTGGTCACGGTCAGTGGAAGTGGGCTTGAGAAACGTTTAAATGATTTAGAATTATCGGTGCATTATATCGATGTGGGGCAAGGGGATGCGACGTTGATTGTGTACGATGATTTTCATATTCTAATTGACGGTGCAAACAATGGACAAGAAGATAAATTATTGAACTATTTAGAGCGTGTCGGTGTAGATGATATTGAGATTTTAGTGGCCACTCATCCTGATGCGGACCACATTGGGGGTCTGCCTGAGGTGCTTGAAACTTATCGAGTAGATTTAATTTTGGATTCAGGAGAGGGCCACACATCGAAAACATATAAGTCTTATTATGAACAAGTCCAATTACAAGTCGAAGCGGGCGCGACGCATCTAGCTGATGACGATTTAGTCTTTTACCTAAGTGATGATGTGAGGTTTGAAATTATTGAAACCGGTGATGACAATAAGGATCGTAATAATAATTCTGTCGTTGCCAAATTAAGTTACCATGACATAGATTTCTTATTTACAGGTGATATGGAATCAGGTGTTGAGAAACAAATTCTGAACCGCAACCTCGAAGCAGAGATTTTAAAAGTGGGGCACCATGGCTCAAAAAGTGGAACTTCGGTTGAATTTTTAGACGTTGTGCAACCAGAGATTGCAATTATTAGCGCAGGTCTTAATAATACATATGGGCATCCAAATAGTGAGACCATGAATCGTCTGCAATCAGTGGTGGAAACTAGCTATATTACATTTGAACGCGGAAATATCGTGGTTAAGACAGATGGGTTTACCTATGGGGTGGCGTGCGATAAGTAACTTTGACATAACAAACGGAGAGTGATGATCCAAATGTGAGTGTCTAAATGACCTAACGGAATGGAATAAAGGAATCTAGCTAGTTATTTATTTAGATTTTTGGAGTTGTTAACTAACTAAAGTTAGAACTGTCATTAAAATCTATCATTAACACGGAAGAGTACCTGCTACCTCTAAGTATGGAGTGCGGGAGGCTTCAATGAAACGGAATATTTTAACAAGTAATTTAGAATAATATGTCGTGTATTGTCTGAGTGAGATTTGGCAAACTAAGAAGTAGATAACCTCTACTTTTTTTAATTGCTTTGCATCGATCATAATTAATCCATAGATACGGGAAATGGGTGATGAGATGATGAAGGTAAAAAGTTGGCGGAGCTTAGAGAAAGGACACGATAGTTATGAAGAGAAATTTGTTAGGTTTAATGGCCATTTCCATTGGATTATTAGTTGGAATGGATAACGGTGAAAAGTTGGGAACAACAAAGGTAGTAGCGCAACCCGTAACAAATACGACAATCCCTTTAAATGATTTTTTGTATGTGTACGGTATGGATCCGCAGACATTTGATTATTTATATACATTTAAACATATGGATACGCTACATCTAGCAAACTTTGTGGACGGGTTGCTTGAACATGATGAATATGGGCAACTGATTGGCGCACTTGCAACAAGTTGGGAATGTAATGAAGATGCCACCGTTTGGACATTTAAACTTCGTGAAAATGTGAATTGGTATACGGATGATGGTGTTGAATATGCTAAGGTGAGGGCAAATGATTTCGTAGCGGGCCTTCAACATGCAGCCGACTTTCAATCTCAAACGTTGTATTTAGTTCAATCGTTAATTGCAGGATTAGATGATTATGTGAATGATAAAGTATCATTTGAAGACGTGGGAATCAAGGCAATAGATGACTATACCTTAC
>JBOFCV010000035.1:0-1655 GCA_051646305.1 Turicibacter sp. | reverse complement strand
CACATTTTAAATCCTTTTTCAGCCACACTTCGTCCAATCGTTTTCGCGGTTAGATAAAATATTTTTTGATCCTCATAACTTAAGGCTTTGATACTTGGGAATACAGTTCCCATCGTCTTTCCAATTCCCGTTGGGGCTCTTAGTAGTAAATTCTTTTTTTGTTTGACACATTGATAAACGGTTCCTGATAGTTCGCGTTGGTATTGACGGAATTCACCGAACGGGAAAGTCAGGGTTTTTGCTGTTTTTAATTTCTTTTGCATCGACTTTAATAAAATGAGATACCACTCTACATAAATGGCTAATGCATCATAGACAAAAGGTTCTAGCTCTGCTAGCGTATAAACTTGATCAAATGAACGTTGTTCTTTTCCATTTAAATCACAGTAAATTAATCGGACGACAATTGATTCCAATCCGATTTTTTGCTTCAACAACATGTAGGCATAAAATTTTGCTTGCGCATAATGAACGGGTCTGTCATTTTCTTTAATCGATTCTAATCGTCTCGTCGTTGATTTAATTTCACCTACAATTAACTCACCATCTTGTTCTAACAGTAAATCCATGCGACCACTTAAGGTGATTTCATGTCCTTGATATTCAATTAATTGTTCTACAAACACTTCACATTCATCATCACGATATCCTTTTTGAATGCGTTGATGGGCTTGTGTTCCATACTGCGCTCGGTTAGCTTGGAAATATTCTAAATTCAAATCACCTTGCTGGTAGACATAACCTACCACATCCTTGACACCTTTTCGAATCATCATCTTTTCACCAAAATTCAACTAAAATTTTAGATTAATCATATCACCTTCTTATACTTTTGAAAAGTGATGAAGTAAAAAAGAAAAAAAACGATGCTAGCATCAACCTAGCACCTCTAAACTAGGCACATAAAAAATGATGACTTGACGGTTAGCATTTTCCATTATTTAAAATTATTACGCGGTGGAATTTGTAATATTTTCTATACCTGCTCTTTAAAAGGAGCAAGTAGACTGTTTAACTAATTGTCCGTGAACCTATCCTTTATGGGGAGCCCCCCTCATTCACTTAAATAAACCTTACTGTCAAATAAGAACAATTTTTACTTTTTCTATACTGTATAACTTGTTTATCCATACATCTAATATCTAATGGAAGGGAGAGACTTTAATGAATACACTAGTAAAGAAAACGTTAACTGTTTTGGCGGTGATTTTCGCGGTATATCTTATTTTTGCAGCTATCAGTTTATTCTTATTGTATGCAACAATACAAGGGTAAAAACAAACCGGATTAAATAATATCACGATCCAAAGAAGCTAATATCTCCAACGAATTAATGCATTTGTCAAAAATAATAATAATAATAATAATAATAATACTAATACTAATACTACGTTATATCATTAAATCACTTGATTAAATTTCCATTAAATGGTAAAATTGTTTATAATTAAATTTAGGGGGAATTATAAATGAGAAGAAAGCTTTTAGGGTGTCTGCTTTTTATTTTTAGTTTAGTTCTTTGTGCCTGTCAAAACGTTGAGAAAGATCCTAAAGAAACAGCAGATGCATTTTTAACATCTTGGTTTAACATTGATTTTTTAGAAATGAATCCGCGCTATGAAGCGTATACTGCCTATTTAGAAGATATCATTCCT
>JBOFCV010000013.1:0-2104 GCA_051646305.1 Turicibacter sp. | reverse complement strand
GAATATTTACAACAAAGGGAATATCCTTCACACCATATTCTTCTGCATATAGACGTAGTGTCTTAATATATATCGCAAAACGGTGACGCATATAATATCCTAAATCTTTAAATAATTCGAGTGAATACGACTCTCTTGGAGATCGAATGGCCTGACTATACACATCAAAATCATTAAATGAGAATGGATATCTTGTAGCAACCTCTGTCATACTATATTTAGAAAACAACCAATCCTTAAATGATATTAAAAGATAATCTGTTAGATCTGGTACATTACTTACCCATGATAACATTCCAATTTCATTATCCAATTGTACCGAAATTACATTTCCCCCCTTTGTACACAAACGACTCGAGATAAGTGTCATGACCGCTTCATACCACTTCTTAACCTCCATAAGAAAGTTTGGTGCTAAATAATCTAGGGTTGGTGTCGTTGGTTTTCCACCATCCCATCCTACTGGAATAATTTCTTGATGTTTAGCATAAATCCAAGATGGAATTCCCTCGTTTTTCATTTCCGCCATTATGAATGGACCAGGTCGTAGGAAACACATTAAATTATGCTTAGCACATAAGTCAATGAAGCCACCTAAATCTAACTCAGGTCTAGTTGATCCCTCTAAATCCATTTCACCCTCAATTGGATTATGACAAATCCATGGGATGTATGTAGCAACTGTATTACATCCTGATTCTTTAAGTTTAATAATACGATCTTCCCAATCTTCACGCTGCACGCGGTAATAGTGAATCTCTCCACTCATAATTAATTCAGGTTGACCATCTACTAAAATTTGTTTATCCTTAATTGTAATTTTCATATCTCTCCCTCTTTTCTCTAGTTTATATTTACCAGACTACGATTATCCATAAAATCTAGGACCGATAATCTGTTTAACTTTTCATTCAAATCATCATCTACTAAATCTCTTAGGCACTTTACCTAGACTGATATTTGATGGCCTACTTCATTAATTCACCATTGTGACTATTCTTCTATTCTCTATTCTCCATATACAAAGTATGACTTAATTGCGATTATCAATTGAAGCCTGTGCTTCTTGATATTTTTCATTCGCTAATTCGTTAATTCGTGTTGTATAATCTTCAATTTTACCTGTTCCTTTATAGCATTCGTTTAAGATATCCCCAATAGTGGCGTTTTCTATATCACCGATTTTTAACCCGGTTGTCGCATCACTTCTTGATTCATGAAACCCTGGAAGATATTTTGCTGGTTCAACAATTCCATTTTCAATTTCTTCATAAACTTCTTTTATTCCATCCGATGGGTTATGTTCAAAATAACGTTGTAATACTTCATTATCATTAATGAGTGGTAGTGATCCGTATACTGTTCCACTGGCTTCTGCAAGTTCAATACGCTTCAATATTCCTTCCTTAGAAAAAGTCATCCATTTTACAAATTCATAAGCTTCCATTTCATTTTCAGTACTATTTGAAATCCCAATATAATCATTTATAATACCAACTTTTGAATTAGGCAGTCCGATAAATTTTGTACCAAATGGCAATTCTTTAAAAGCACCAGCCCCCCATGTTCCATCATATTTAAAAGCTACTTCCCCTTCAATCCACGTTTCCCAGCCACTTGTCCCCTTAAAATTCTGCTTTTCTTCTTCTAATAATTCATTAAATACGTACCCATTATTTGCAAATTCTTTTGATTTATTAATTCCTTCTTTAAATTCTGGTGAATCTAAGTTATATTTTACACCGTCCCATGTATACCAACCTAAATCATCATTTTTAACATTAGGATACCAGTACATGATAGTACTAATGTCTTCAAATCCGATAGTCCCTTTGTTTATGGATGTGAGAGTTTTGACTGCACTTTCAAATTCCTCAAGCGTATATCCAAATTCTAAAACTGGCAAGTTTTCTTGTTTAAAGAGATCCGTATTTATAAAATAGCCTGCAAAAAATTGGCCTGCTGGTACAGCAAATGGGACACCATTGTATTTTGTGGAGTCAACAACTGGACCTGATATTTTTTTCCAATCTTCATCACTTTCAGTTAAGGTTGACAAGTCTAATAACCATTCATTAGCTAACGGTCTTGGGATGTTCTCTAG
>JBOFCV010000226.1:0-2439 GCA_051646305.1 Turicibacter sp. | reverse complement strand
ACTTAGCAATTTGCTCTTCACTACCACCTAATAAAATTGTGTTGTAACATAAACCACCATGAACTGTGTAGAATGTTGCAATTGATGCATCTAATTTAGCTAACTCTAAGTATAGGAAAGCATTGTATAATTCACTTGGTTTTGTTGCACCTTCGCGTCCTTCAAATAATAATGGACTATTCATAATACCAACTTTAGCAACTTCTCCAAATGCTTCAAAAGGAAATTCACCTTTTACCCAATGTTCATTAACAACAGGTTTCACTTTAGTTTCTAAAACTTCACGTAAGTTTTTTAAGACAGTTAATTCACCTTCTGTTAATCCATTTGAATATGCGAATAAGTCTAAAGGATAAAAATCTTTTAATTCTTGAGTTCTTTCCATTTTAAAATCTCTCCTCAACGTTTTTATTTACAAACAAATCATAAGCCACTTTTTTTCCTAACTCAACTTAACAAAAATTATCCAATCTATTAGTTTTTTTAATAGGATAAGAAAACCCTTACAGAATAAGGTTTTTTAAAGGATAAAAATAAAAAAGTATCCAAAAAATTTTTGAATACTTTTTATATCTTTTTAAATTTCTACAACAAATGCTTGCCAAGGCAGTAATTCTGTCTCTTTTAAATCATTTGGTGTAGGCATATTTTCAATCAATATATCTTTAATTGTTGCATCACTTGAATATTTTTGTTTTTCATCTGATAAGTTCGCAACTACTAACCATTTTTTACCTTCATACTCTCTAGTATAAGAGAATATATTAGCTACTGTTTCTTGTAATTCATATTCTCCCCAAATAACTAGTGGATTGTCTTTTCTTAATTGAATCAATTTTTGATACGTATAAAAAATTGAATTTTTATCTTCTAAAGCTGTTTCGACATTAATTTCTGTATAGTTCGGGTTAACATGTAGCCAAGGTTTACCTGTTGTAAATCCTGCATTAAGACTTGTGTCCCACTGCATCGGAGTTCTCGCATTATCTCGTCCCTTTGTATTGATAGACTTAATAATCTCTTCTTTAGAGTAACCTTGAGATAGACGATCGTGATACATATTAACACTTTCAATATCCTCTACTTCGTCAATAGTTGAAATAGGATAATTAGTCATTCCTATTTCTTCACCTTGATAGATGTATGGTGTCCCTTTCATCATATGAAGTAGTATAGTAAATGCTTTGGCACTTTCTACACGGTACTCTTTATCATTTCCCCAACGCGACACAATACGTGGCAAGTCATGGTTATTCCAGAATAAGCTATTCCAGCCTTCATTACCTAATGAGGTTTGCCATTTTGAAAGAACTTGCTTTAACTCTTCCATTTCTAGCTTTTTTAAATCCCATTTTTGTTTTCCTGCTTGTTCATCTAAACCAACATGTTCAAATTGAAAGACCATAGATAACTCTTCTCTTTCTGGATTTGAATATAATTTAGCAATTTCAGGCGTCGCTCCCCATGTCTCACCAACTGTCATAACATCATAATTACCGAAAGTTGCTTGATTCATTTCTTTTAAATAATCATGTAGCTTAGGTCCATTGCCTGTAATTTTTTGATCTGGAATTTTACCAACTAAATCAATCACATCCATACGGAAACCACCAACACCTTTTTCAAGCCAAAAAATCATCATCTCATTAACTTTTTGACGGACAGTTTCATTTTCCCAGTTTAAATCTGGTTGTTTTTTACTAAATAAATGTAAATAATATTGTCCACTTGCTTCATCAAATTCCCAAGCACTTCCACTAAATGTTGATTCTAAATCATTTGGAGCTTCGCCGTTAACTGGATCACGCCAAATGTAAAAATCTCGATATGGATTATCTTTTCCTTTTTTAGCTTCAATAAACCAGGCATGTTCATCTGATGTATGGTTAACCACTAAATCCATAATAATACGAATATCTCGTTTTTTAGCTTCTGCTATTAACTCATCCATATCAGCCATAGTACCAAACTCATCCATAATATCTTCATAATCACTAATATCGTAACCATTATCATCATTTGGCGATTTGTAGACTGGACTTAACCAAATCGCATTAATACCCAATGTATTTAAATAATCTAAACGATTAATAATTCCTCTTAAGTCACCAACTCCAGTTCCTGTTGTGTCTTGGAAACTACGTGGATAAATTTGATATAGAACTGCTGATTGCCACCATTTATTTTGTTTAATTGTCATTGAAATTCCTCCGTCTTCTATTTAACTGCTCCGTCAGTTACTCCTGCAATAATCCATTTTTGGAAAAAGATATAAATAAGTAAAACAGGTAATATAACCAGTAAATACGAAGCAAATGCTAAATTGTACTGTGTTGAAAATTGTCCTTGAAAAATATATTGTGATAACTGCAACGTTTGTTGCTCTGGTTTACTTAAAAAAATTAAAGGCATTAAGAAATCATTCCAAGTCCACATGAA
>JBOFCV010000488.1:0-3349 GCA_051646305.1 Turicibacter sp. | reverse complement strand
GTTACTGGGGGTCGATATAAAGAAGATGGATTTGCATTGCAAGAAGATAATGTAGCCATTGAATATAATGTCCCTCCTACTAACAGTTTGAATCAGTTTATTGGTTATAATAACCATATGCATAAACTTATCCAATCTCGTTTGCATAAAATGCATAAGTATTGGACTATTTCAGAAAAAGCATCTGAAAGTTTTGAAGACGAGCAATTGGATGAACCAAACGCTTGGATTTTTGGATGTGAACCAGACTATAATGCGTATACTTTATCTCCAAATCCACGTCCTAAGTGTAGTGATCCAAACTTCCGTAGTTGTGGGGGTCATATTCATATTGGATATAATTTTAAATCCAAAATGGACGTTGTCCAGATGGTTAAAGCTCTTGATGCCACCGTGGGTATTTATTTGACTACAGTTGATCCAGATAAAAATCGATCCCAACTTTATGGCAAAGCCGGTTCGTTTCGCTTTAAGCCATACGGATTTGAATACCGTACACCATCTAATTTTTGGGCGTTTGATTCAAAAAGAATGGAACACGTATTACGATATACAAATGCTGCATTTACTTTAGCCAAATACAATTCTTCTCTTGTTAAAGAAGTTCCAGATATCATTAATGCGGGAGACGTAGACGCCGCAAAGGGATGTTTATATGCCTATTGAGTGGGATAATGCTTCTTATGAAAGAAAGTATTATCAAACAAACATATTCTTCAAAGTTAATGGAATCAAAAAACAAGGATATGTGTCGGGGATTAATAAAGAACTTTCCATTCTTCGAGAATGGAACCAAGAGAATAAAACTTATCCAACCCAGGATTTACAATTAGACTATTATCATTATCCAAGTGCTTGGTATTATTCCTTTAGAGGAAATCCGGTTCTTATTTATCGGAGACCCATTCGCAACTTTAAATTGGGGGTCAGTAGTACCAGTCATTATTTCACTACTATTCGGAGTGAGGGTTTGGTAGAAGGGAATCAAAGGGACCTAAATTTAACTCTTCCAGATAAATATGATATCAACAAATCCATTGAATCTTTCGGCCCTATTAATTCTCGGCTTGCTCTATCTAAAGATAAAGTATTCTATTTGGCGGAACAAATTGGAATTCGTAACAAGTTAAATTTTGTGCTTCAAACCGATCATTTTAAACAAGAAATTAATGACGCTTTAAGGGGTAATTCTTGTCAATTCCTTTAACAAACTTTGTAAATAATCCGCCAAAGTTTCGTTTTGAATCTTATTTCCCCGGATGCCCAACCAAAGATTTTTTAGTTGATAACCCAGTCGGTATTGAGATTGAAACAGAATGGTCTGAAGGTGGGGTAATAAACAACTTTAATTTTTGGTCTTTTGTGGAAGATGGTTCTTTAAAAAATCATGGATTAGAATATATTTCTGTGCCGGTAAAAAAAGAATGGTTAGAAGGCGCCATTCAAGAAATTACCCCAATTTTAAATCATCCAAATCTTGAATGGTCTCATCGATGTAGCATTCATGTCCATTTAAATGTGTCCACTTTATCTGTTGAACAGTTTCATGGCCTAGTCGCATCTTATATTGTTTTAGAAGAATTATTTTTTCAGTTAGTCGCTCCTCATCGTAAAGGCAACGCCTACTGTTATCCTATTAATGACTATCCATTTAATAAACATAACATCTTTGGCCAGGATAATAAATATTGCGCATTTAACTGCGCTCCAGTCAGTAAACAAATGACTGTTGAATTTCGACACATGCATGGACATAGTGATGTGGCTTTACTTCGTAAATGGATTAAATGTATCTATGCTTTGTATGAGTTTGTAATAAATAATTCTCCCGAAAGAATTGAACAAATTATTATGAATTTAAACTCATCTTCGGAGTATTCGTTGTTTGTCTCATCTGTATTTAAAGAACTAACCGAGTTGTTTGATTTAACTGAATTACAGAAGAAAATGGAAATGTCAGTGCTTGCAGCTAAATTTTACTTGGCGTCTGAATAATGTGTGGAATTTTTAGTATCATCCCCCGAACTAAATTGGGGTTCTTTCATTATGATTTTCAAGATGTAATCCCTAATTTTCTCGTATCAACCTCAGTTCGTGGGGCACAATCAGCTGGCATTGCTCTTGTTAAAACCGATCAAACGGTAGATGTACTCAAAAAAGTAGGTGACCCATACTATCTTCTTTATTCAAAAGACTACTATGAAACTCTAATTAAAGAGGGGGTGGCGAAGGGTAAAGCTATTATTGGACATACCCGTTATGCGACCAAGGGGGAAATCACAGAAGAAAATGCACATCCTTTTCAAGAAAAACATATTACGTTAGTGCATAATGGCACGATTAATTTTGGATTGCCTTTTGAACATACAAAAGCAACTGAAGTGGACTCCCATGCTTTAACAAAAACTATTGCTGATTGTGAATCAGACCCAGTAAAAGTTGTGGAAGCATTATCTAAAATTACTGGTGCCTATGCAATTATTTACTATGATTCAAATACAGATGAATTGTGTTGGGCCAAGAATAATGATCGTCCTTTGGCTTACGCTTTTAATGACACACATATTTATCTAGCTTCTGAGCTTAAAATGCTAGAGTGGATTTTAGATAGAAATAAAAAGACTGTTACGGAAAGTAATCTTTGTGAAAGTCACAAACTATTTCGTTATTCATATAAAGAAAATAAAACCGCTGTAATTCAAATTCCCGCCAAACCAATTTACACAAAAACAGTCTATACTTATCCGGAAAAGAAGGAGGAACCGCTAAAAGCGGTAGGGTTTCGTAACGTCAATCAATACAAAACTCAAACAATTGAGTTCATTATTAGTCGGGTAGAGGAGATTAAAGCCGGGTCACGCAAAACGTTTCAATATGTGGGTGAACTTTGTGATGAACCAATGGAAGTAATCTTTCTGTCGGAAAAATATTTTCCGTGGATTCAACAAGAAGTTTTACAGGGAGTCGTGTCTCAGGTACATAAAGAAAAAAATGGGAAACATTATCTCAGTGTGGCTAGTCGAAATGTTTTTGTTTTATTAGATGCTGGGGGGTCAATTAAGCTCGATGTGTATGATCCTGACACTAAGAATTTTTTAACTCTTAAAGATGGAACTAAACTGACTAGTCTTCAATTTCTTGAAAAAGCATCGAAACGTTGTTTCTATTGTCAGTCTAAAATTGGGATTGATGAAGCAGATCAATGTACTCGTTCCCCTCATGGAGATGGTCTAATCTGCCCTCTGTGTGTTGATACTATGACGGATAGTTCTTTAATGATTACTCATCAAACACTACAATGATTGTATACGCGTATAAAGATGGTAGTGCATCCGCAAAACTTCTTTCC
>JBOFCV010000450.1:0-7967 GCA_051646305.1 Turicibacter sp. | reverse complement strand
TGTTTTTAAGCTCGTGTGGCGGTCCTGGCAACATGATGACCACTCTATTATTCTGCTCATAAAAAAGCCCAGGAGCCGTCCCATTATTGTTAGGTAAGACCATACACTCAGCTAATTTATAAGATTGGCGTTTATTATTGGTTGGAATTTCTCGCTTCATTCTCGTAAAATAATCGCAGATACCTGAGTAAATATTTTCATCATACACAAGTGAGACACCAAAATACTTAGCAACACCTTCACGAGATAAATCGTCGACAGTAGGACCTAATCCACCAATTGTAATCACAACATCTGCATGCGTATACGCCACATTAAGACCATTCACAATATCAATCAGTTCATCAGAAACCACTTGTTGATGAACAATCTTGCCACCAATTTGCCCAATCTCTTTAGCAAGAAATGCACCATTCGTATTGATTGTTTTACCCGTCAATATTTCATTACCAATCGCTAAAATTGCAATCTTCATTTCTCCACCTCGAATCTATTTATAAATAAGCTCTGTCAGTCCATGATCATTAGTTCAAATTCTAAACGGTAGGTTCTATAGTTTAAAATTACTCTTTCGGGCTAATCGTCTTGTATACAAATTAAAAATTCTAGATTATTATATACCCTCTTAATAAAATTTTTAAAAGCAATAAATCATGACGACTCCTTCGAACCCATGTGGATTCGATTAACAAAGCTTTAAACTCACTTTTATTATTCCCAATTTCAAAAAAAACCTACAGAAAACTAAAAGATTTCTGTAGGTTTAATATATTGTCGCTTAATTATTTAATTAATGTAGCGAAGAATCCTAAAGTACGGATTAATTGGTTTGTGTAAGACATTTCATTGTCATACCAAGAAGCAACTTTAACTAATTGCTCTCCATTAACTTCCATAACTTTTGTTTGAGTTCCATCGAATAATGATCCGAATGAACATCCGATGATATCAGCAGATACGATTTCATCTTCAGTGTATCCGAATGATTCGTTAGCAGCAGCTTGCATTGCAGCATTGATTTCAGCAGCAGTTGTGTTTTTGTTTAATGTACATACTAATTCAGTTAATGAACCAGTAATTACAGGAACACGTTGAGCTCCACCGTCTAATTTTCCTTTTAATTCAGGAATTACTAAACCGATAGCTTTTGCAGCTCCAGTTGAGTTAGGAACGATAGATTGTGCAGCAGCACGTCCACGACGTAAGTCACCTTTTCCATGAGGAGCATCTAATGTATTTTGGTCATTAGTGTAAGCATGGATAGTTGTCATGAATCCGTTTTTGATTCCGAAAGAATCGTTTAATACTTTAGCGAAAGGTGCTAAACAGTTAGTTGTACAAGAAGCTCCTGAGATAACTGTTTCAGTTCCGTCTAAGATATCTTGGTTTACGTTATAAACTACAGTTTTAACATCTCCTGTTGCAGGTGCAGAGATAACTACTTTTTTAGCTCCAGCAGTGATGTGTTTTCCAGCAGCTTCTTGAGAAGTGAAGAATCCAGTACATTCTAATACTACATCTACACCTAATTCTCCCCAAGGTAATAATTCTGGGTTACGTTCAGCAACAACTTTGATTTCTTTTCCGTTAACTACGAAAGCTCCGTCTTTAACTTCGATGTTTCCATTGAAACGCCCTTGAGCTGAATCGTATTTGAATAAATGAGCTAAAGTTTTAGCATCTGTTAAATCGTTGATTGCTACTACTTCAAATTCACTGTTTTCGATCATTAAACGTAAAGCTAAGCGTCCGATACGCCCGAATCCATTAATCGCTACTTTAATTGCCATAATTAAGATTCCTCCTAGAATTGTTTTGATATATCTATTTTCGCACAATATTTATTTTTACACAATAAAGATATTGTATACCCATATATATTGTGAAAAAATATTACATTTTTATTCTAACAATTTATACCATGATAATCAAGTGTTAAACATATTGTAAGCGTTTCTAATTAAGAAGATATAGATAGAATTCAAATTTTAACCAATAATGTGAATATATTGGACCCAAGTTTATTAAAATAGAGTATAGCCAACACACTGGTATATTTTTTTGTTGATTTGTGGTAAAATGTGCTATAGCAAAATTATGAAAAAGGGGTGTCTTATCAATGAGTTATTTAGTACCTACTGTTATCGAACAAACTGCTCAAGGTGAGCGTGCGTACGATATTTATTCTCGCTTATTAAAGGATCGTATCATCATGTTAAGTGGTGAAGTTAACGACCAAACATCAAATATTATTGTTGCCCAACTTTTATTTTTAGCCGCAGAAGATCCAAATAAAGATATCCATCTTTACATTAATAGCCCAGGGGGATCAATTACAGCTGGTATGGCAATCTACGATACAATGAATTACATTAAATGTGATGTATCGACAATTTGTATCGGTATGGCAGCTTCTATGGGGGCATTTTTATTATCAAGTGGGCAAAAAGGTAAACGTTTCATCCTTCCAAATAGTGAAGTCATGATTCATCAACCACTAGGTGGCGCACAAGGTCAAGCAACTGAAATCGCAATCGCTGCGAAACGCATCTTAGCCTTAAAAGAAAAATTAAACAAAATTTTAGCAGAGCAAACAGGACAAAATGTCGAAAAAATAGAGCAAGATACTGACCGTGATAACTTCATGACAGCAGAACAAGCTCTTGCTTACGGATTAGTGGATCAAATCGTAACTCGTCCAGTAGCGACTGTATAATAAAGCATTCCCCATATCGTCTATTTAGATGATATGGGGTTTTTATAATTTTTGACTACCTATACTACTAACCGTAAAACTTGTAACCTGAACTCAACAAAAGTGGATGATATTCTCCCTACCCCACCTCCACCAAAATATTTTTACGCAAAATATCGGCCAGAAAAAAATAGCTATCTGATGTTAGTCAATGACTAATTGAAGATAGCTATTTTTTTCTGTACTTTTCTTTATCATCAGATAAGGAAATTTTATTTTACAGTAGAACTTGACTCACTTCGTATTGATAGCTAGCAACTTTAAATTGCTTTTGGAAAGACCCAATATCCCAATAATTCTTGTGATTTTTGAGAAACTTCTAGAATAATATTATTTCCTTTATCAGTTTTGAAATAGACTTCATATTTTCTAACATCATATTCATTAAATTTAACATCTGTTATTTTCACTTTGTCTTTATCGTAAATATGATATTTTTCTAATAAATCTAGAGCTACCACTTCTACGATTTTTTTTGTTTGATTTGTAACAGCATAGCCTTCTTCTATTTCGGTATAGTTATATTCATTTAATCGTTCATCATCAATATATTTATTAACTGATATTACCTCACCGGTAATAGAATTAATGGTACAAAAATAACCATCTAACTTAGAATCACCATCTTTAGGCCCGTTCACCGTTACATGATATGTATCAACAGATACATCATCACTAACAAAAATAACACTCATATAATCTACAGTAATAACTTGATCCTCATAAGTAAAATCAAATAACTGATTTAACGTGTTCATCGTCAAATATAGTGCTTCATCTACCGTAATATCCTTTTCACCCGGGGGAAGTTCTCCTTCATCTTCAATTAAAAAATACTGATACTTTTCACCTTGTTTCATTATTTCTTTTGGTGGTTTCGCCATCATCTCTTCTTTAATATCTGACGCTTCTTTGACAGGTGCTTCAGTTAAATCAGGTGCTGAAGAATTAATTGATGCTTCCGCTTTGTTCATTGAAAATTGAAATCCAATCAGTGTTAGCATAATACTGAATGTTAAAATACTACCTGTTACAACTATGAACTGCTTAGATACTTTCATAAAAACACTCCCGCTTCATTTAGTTATCGTCAAGCGATACACCACTAATATAACAAGCACTTATTAAGCGTTTATTTCAAACTTATTAAGAAGTTGTAAAAACAATTAAAATTTCACCTCTATCGTCGTTCCTTCGCCTTTAACAGATAAGACCGATATCTTACCCGCATGGTAATCGACGATTTGTTTAGAAATCGCCATTCCAAGACCAACACCGCCAGATTTTCGAGTACGAGATTTATCTTCACGATAAAATGGTTCAAACAAGTGTTGCTGACATTCTTCACTCATTCCAATCCCATCATCCTTAACAATTAAATGATTTTTATACAAACTCACAAACACCATACCACCTGGCTCACAAGCATTCATTGCATTATTGATTAAGTTAATCATTAAATTTTCAATCAACACTTCATTTCCGTAACTATTCGACGTATCAAACTCAATCTCCAATTGAATAGACTTCTGTTCACTAATCATAAAAAACGGTTCAATCACCTTTTTAATCAACACCTCATTATTAAACAAGTCGCATCTTTTTTCTTCGTGTTTTAATACCGTTAACTGCAATAATTCATTTGACATTCGTTGCATACGATTTGATTCACTTATAATGTATTGAAGATATTTTAAACGTTGTTCCTCATCTAATTTAACGTGTTGAACCATCTGTGCATATCCTTGAATAATTGTTAAGGGTGTTCTTAACTCATGTGAAAAATTATCTATAAATAATTGTTTATTTTCTGCTTCTTGTCGTAATAATTTAATCCCTTTTTCAACCTGAATTGACATTTGATTAAAACTATCCATCAATAACGCTAACTCATCTTGGCCTTTAACATTTAAAATTTGGTTATATTCGCCCTTTGCCATTTGATTGGCTGCAACTGACAATTGCGACAATGGTTTTAACAATTTAGGAAGCACAATCCCTAACAATATCGCTAGTATAAGTGATGCAGCAATATTCATAAAAGTAAAAATTCCCACCATCTGCAACCACGTGTGTTTGAATTGATACATCTCTTTGATCATGACAAATCTATACTCATTTTCTCCGACCAAAAATATAGACGAAACGCCAATATGTTTCTCCTGATTAAAATCTAATATCCTCACTTCATAATCAGAAATTCCCTTTTGTAATAATGAAAGATAATTAGGATCCGTTTCATAAAATGAAGAAATTCCGTTTTCTTTTGCTGAATGATAGTTGTGTGTCCCCACTTCTGAGGTATATAACAACTCCTCATTTTTAAACAATTCAAATCCCATATTTTTTTGATAGTATCTCAGTACATATGAGTTATACAGTTCAAATAAACTTTTATCATTTATAGCGCCCCGATGATAAATTGCTTCTAACTCATCATAAAATTTATCATAAATAATTTCCCATTGTTCCAGAGCAATATCTTTTTCTAGTCGTAAATTTTTTTGATACGAATAACTAAAAACAACCCCAAGGCAACCATTTAAAGTTATTAAAAATAGTACTAAAATCCAAACATAAATCTTTTCCCAAACTTTCACATTATAACTCCAATCGATAGCCTAATTTATAAACAGTTTTAATTCGATTCTCTAATTTTAATTTTTTTCTCAAACTCGCAATATGAACATCCACTGTTCGGGTATCACCTTCGTATTCATACCCCCATACAATTTCTATAAGACGTTCTCTTGATAAAGCTATATTTTTATTTTGTAAAAGAACTTCTAACAACTCATATTCCTTGGGCGTCAATTCAATATATTGATCACAATTTTTTACTAGCTTACTTGCTAAATCAATGTAAAGATTATCAAGTTTTATTACTTTTGATTCTTTATAATAACGTCTTAAAATGACATTGACTCGGGCAATTAACTCAAGCATATCAAAAGGTTTAACTAAATAATCTTCGGCTCCTTGATTTAATGTCTTCACCTTGTCCATTACATTATCTTTAGCTGTTAACATCATAACCGGTACATCATTACGATGATTCAATACCTCATAACCCGAAACTTTTGGCATCATAATATCTAAAATTATTAAATCAAATGCCTGTTGTCTAAGTAAATGAATTACTTCCTGCCCATCAAATGCTTGAATACAGTCATGCCCAACTAAGATTAAATTCTCTTTAATTAAATCATTAATTAATTCTTCATCTTCAACAATTAAGATTTTAGCCATCGTGGTCTTCTCCCTCATTTTATCTGCATGTTTCTATTTTACCTAATAAATGTTAGAGAGTTGTAAAAATTTCATCTCATTTTCCGTTTATCCGTAAACTAAATTTTACGGCTCCAGTGCACCCCTTTAATTCACGAACCATTTATGAAATTATCAGTGAGAAGAAGAGACTCCAGTGTTCTAGCTATTCATCACCTAATATTAAAGTTCATATCAACTATATATACTTTTATATTTCTCGATACCCCTTCTCCTCTAAAGAATTTTGGTTCACAAGAAAGGGCTAACTTAATAAAAAATGAGCAACCTGAGACGAGTACTTGCTACTAAATTAAGCTTAATCTCTTGCTTAGCTAATTGGCATAGCTAGAATTATTTAAAACAGGCCATTATCTAATCTCCTCCAACCACTTCCTCAAAATAATCTATTTTAAATTTCAAAAAGGCTTTACAAATAAGTGATTATGGAATATTATAGATAAAAATATATTTGCGTTGAAATGGAATAGTACGGTTTATCCTTTTTTAAAGAGAGAGAATGGTTGGTGTGAATTCTTAAAAAGGTGACTTGAACCAGCCATGGAGCTCTGTACCGAATTTATAGTAGGCTACAGCGGGTATTCCCGTTATCGATGTTAGAGATGTTATAATTTTTAATTATAATAATTTGGGTGGTACCGCCGTAATGGCCCCTTTGTGGGTTATTTGGGCGGTTTTTTTTATACCTAAAAATAAAAAGGAGATGTAAAAACAATGAGTAAAAAATTAGTACAAGCCATCACTTCAATTGATGTAGATTTCGCTCAGTGGTATACAGATGTCGTAAAAAAAGCTGAGTTAGTTGATTATTCTTCAGTTAAAGGATGTATGATTATTCGCCCTTATGGTTATGCTATATGGGAAAATATTCAACAGTATTTAGATAAAAAACTTAAAGAAACAGAACATGAAAATGTCTATATGCCACTTTTAATTCCTGAATCTTTACTTCAACGTGAAAAAGATCATGTGGAAGGCTTTGCACCTGAAGTCGCGTGGGTCACTCACGGTGGAGACGAAAAGTTAGCTGAACGTTTAGTCATCCGTCCAACATCAGAAACATTATTCTGTGACCATTATTCAAAAATTGTGAAAAGTTATAATGACTTACCTAAAAAATATAATCAGTGGTGTTCGGTTATCCGTTGGGAAAAAACAACGCGACCATTTTTAAGAACAACTGAATTCTTATGGCAAGAAGGTCATACCGTTCATGCAACTGCAAAAGAAGCACAAGAAGAAACAATTATGATGTTAGAAACATATGCCACGATGTTAGAAGATTATTTAGCCATTCCGGTGATAAAAGGTCAGAAAACAGAGAAAGAAAAGTTTTCTGGAGCCGATTCGACATATACCATTGAAAGTTTAATGCATGATGGTAAAGCTTTGCAAAGTGGTACTTCACATTATTTTGGCGATGGGTTTGCAAAAGCGTTCGATATCAAATTTACCGACAAAGACTCAAAAATGAAATACGGATTCCAAACGTCTTGGGGCGTGACGACTCGTTTAATTGGGGCGATTATCATGGTTCATGGGGATAGTAATGGATTAGTGCTTCCACCAAAAGTTGCGCCAACTCAAGTCGTTATTGTGCCAATTGCAAAACATTTGGCGGGTGTTATTGAAAAAGCATCTGAGTTACAAACTCGTATCGGTCAAGTTGCTCGTGTGAAATTAGATAAATCTGATAAATCACCAGGATGGAAATTTAGTGAATATGAGATGAAAGGTATTCCTGTGCGCGTTGAGATTGGACCAAAAGATATTGAAAATAATCAAGCGGTTCTTGCACGTCGTGATACAGGTGAAAAAATCATTGTTTCATTAGATGAACTTGAATCTCAAATCTCAAATTTATTAGCAGATATTCAATCAAATCTTTATCAAAAAGCATTAACTAAGCGTCATGAGATGACTT
>JBOFCV010000427.1:0-11944 GCA_051646305.1 Turicibacter sp. | reverse complement strand
AATCTGATGAGGCCTTCCTTTTTTATGCTTTTTTCTTAAATTTCAAGATAAACCATTCCACGATAATGGCAATGGCACCATCTCCTGTTACATTGGTCGCTGTCCCAAAACTATCTTGGGCTGCATGCAACGCAATCATCAGTGGTTTTTCCATTCCACCAAATCCTAACATCGATTCAAGTAATCCAAGGGCAGACATTACACCACCACCCGGTACACCAGGCGCTGCAATCATGGTAACTCCCAACATTAAAATAAAGGGAAGATACATCGCAAACGTTGGAACTGATCCATTCATAAAAATAATCGCCATCGAAGCAATCACAAGCGCAATCGTGTCTCCTGCCAAATGAATCGTAGCCGCCAACGGAACGACGAATTCTGCAACCTCTTCGCTGACTTGATTTTGTTTTACACATTCCAATGTCACGGGAATTGTGGCTGCAGAAGATTGCGTCCCAACCGCAGTCATATACGCCGGGAACATGTTCTTAATTAAGTCGATTGGCGTTTGTTTCTTAACCGCTCCTGCTATTAAATACAACACAGCTAAATAAATCATTTGTAAAATAAACAAAATAATAAAGACAAAAGTAAATGATCGAAGCGTTGTGAAGATGTCACCGTTATAAGCTAAATAAGCAAAAACAGCCCCAATATAAAGCGGAACGAGTCGAATAATGACTTTATCGATGAGTTTCATAATAATCTCATTAAATTCATGACTTAACTGATAAAGAGTTCCTTTATTAATCGATGCAATCCCAATTCCAAAGGTGAAAGCAAATACAAGAGCTGTCATAACGTTCATTAATGGTGGAATTTCAATTGTAAATAACGGTAAAACCTCATTCCCTGTTGTTGAGATGATTGGGCTTGAGATTAAAAGTGGCAAAATAAGTGATCCTAACGTGTACGCCATAATTCCAGCAGCTAGTGTTGAAATGTACGCGATGACCGTTGTGATTAATAAGCCTTTGCTCGACTGACTGCCTAAATTCGCAATGCCTGGCACGATTAATCCGATAATGATCAATGGGATAACAAATGATAGCAACTGACTAAATAGTTCTTTAAATGTGACAAAGATAGCAATGGGTAATGTGATATTGAAATGTTGACAGACAAGTCCCACTATAACGCCACTTACTAAAAAAAGAATAATCTTTTGGATTAATGATAATTTCTTCATGCTAATTTCTCCCTTCCTGATGCAGTTAATATTGAATGTATTCATGTAAAAAGAAAATAATATCTGTAAAAACATGTGTAAATGAAAATAATATTCCAATTTTATCACAAAATAGGTTCGACAAAAAGAATTAAATTCAGTTAATTTCCGATATGGATAAATATGAAACCCCGTTACGCTTTTTAAATGAAATTTATGCAAAATTCGTTGTTTTTTAAGCTTTAAAATAAAGATAAAGCCTAATCTTTTAAAAATGACCACACCAAATCAGGTCCTTGCTTATATACGTTTAATGAAAGCAACAAATTAGCTTACACCTGTTGCTTATCAAAAATTAGGAGGAATGACAGATGGACAATTTAGTTAACCGCAACTTATTAATTCACTTATCAACAGGAACAAATGAGGAAGGAGAGGAAACATCAAAAGTTAAAACATTTAGAAATATACAATTAGATTCAACAAATGAAAACTTGGCTCTATTCGGTGAAAAATTTAGTAACTTATATAAACATACTCACTTAAAAACGATCGTTGTGGATTACACTCAAATCTAATAAAAATCCCTGATCCAAAAAATTAGGACTCTCTTATCCCACAGACACTAAGAACGGCTACTATTCAAAAAAGGAATTGAGGACTCTATTGTTGTTTCCCAGAGCCTGTAAATGAATTAACCTGTTTGTATTTATTAAAGCAACGAGTGGGAGTACCTTTCTCAATTATTTCAAATCTGGACCTTTTCGAAGCATAAAGTTTAATTTTATTTCGAGGCAGTAAGAAAACAACAACTAATAAAGCTAAAAATTTTAAAAAAACTTAGGAGGAATTATAATATGACAACAACTACAACTTTATCATGTAAATTTAAAGATTCATTAGGACGTACAAAAAATATTAATATTAATGAACCCGGTGATGCATTAAAACCCGCTGCGATCATTGCATTTATGGACGCTGCAATAAACAGTGGTGTGTTAATGCCCGATCAATCAGATCCAGAAATCACTTACACCGAATCCATTGGTGCAGCTTACACCTATAAAACAGTTGAAGCCGTTGAACTCAGCTAATTAACAATTTTCTAATAAAAACTCCTCATTCAGAGCTTAAAAAGCTCTAGTGTGGAGTTTTTTTTATGACTTAATTTCTAACTTTTTTCTTTACTAAATAGCACTAATTAATAGAAAATAAAGTTCAAAAATAGTATCTAAAATCATATATTATATAGAAAGAGATTTTAAAATATACCATTTAAATTTTAAGATAAAGTGAGCTGATAAGTGATGGACACGATGGGTAAACCTGTATTAAAAAAACAGATTTTACTTACAAACGAGGAATATGAGTATTTATATAAGTCCAGATAAGTTTTATGCATTTTTAAAACTTTTAACTGGTCTATAGGATACCTTCGTATTAAAGTATTTAAAGTATAGAGTCCGATTCTTGGAATGTAAAAAATATATCTGTTTCTAGATAGAACACATTCTAACCTCTACTGAAATCTCTACTGACAAAGTCTACTATCATCAAGATACAACCTTCGACGATGGTCTACAAGCGGCATTGGCAGTCTACGCCTCTGATTTTAATGTGTATGTGGAAGCAATTTGGCACGATGAGTATGGTCAAGTCTTCGGGTTTAGCGACCCCACCACATCATTAAAAAACAATCCATTTATCTTCGAATCTTCTCAAGTTCAATATGAATTGTATGTGGCAAAAAATTAAAAATATATAGCCTTCTAAGGAAAAACTTTATAGCCTCGAAGACATATCCCTCATATCTAATCTCAGTATTTACTAAAATTCATAATATTAAAAAGAAGTTATCACACCTATAGATAGGTATGATAACTTCTTTTTAACACGCCTTATTGGCTATTAAACTTCAAATCCATTTGATTCAATAACACCTTTGTACCAAATAGCACTTTGTTTGACCGTACGTTTTAGTGTTTTATAATCAACATGAACAATTCCGAAACGAGGACGATAACCAAATGCCCATTCAAAGTTATCCATTAACGACCACACATAGTAGCCATCTAATTTAACACCTTGTAAAATCGCCTCATGCATCGCCACAAAGTGTCGTTTTAAATAATCAATACGACGAGGATCTTCAACTTGTTGATTCATATCAATGACATCATTAAACGCTGCCCCATTTTCGGTAATAATAATCGATTTAGGATTATATGTTTTTTGAACCGTTACTAATAAATCTGTAAAGGCTTGAGGCGTTATTTGCCAGTCCATTTGTGTCACATCAAATCCAGTACTCACAAGTTCAGCCTTAGTTGGATACGCTACTTCATTATGTTTTAAATAAGCACCTGAATAATAATTAATTCCTAGGAAATCTGTCGGCGTTGCAATGATTTCCATATCTTCTTTTGAAAATTTAGGCACAACAACATTCGATGCTTCAAACACTTCAATCATATCTTTTGGGTATTCTCCTTTAAATAAAGGGTCAGCAAACCAACGATTCACATATCCATCATGTCTACTAGCTGCCAACACATCTAATGGGTCATTCGGATTTGCAGGATACGCATGCGTCATATTTAACGTCATTCCAATTTTTCCATCTAACTTCATGTCACGATAAAGTCGAACCGTCTCACCATGTGCTAAATATAAATGGTGATTTGCAAGTAATGCCATACTAAAATCTCTAATTCCAGGTGCATGAACCCCTTCACCATAACCAAGCATCGTAATAACCCAAGGCTCATTAAATGTAATAAAACGTTTAACTTTATGTCCAAATCGCTTAAAAATAACTTCTGCATATGCTTTAAATGCCGAAACAATCTCACGATTTGCAAATCCACCTTTGTCTTGTAACACCTGTGGTAAATCCCAGTGATATAAGGTTATACATGGCTCAATTCCTGCCTCTAATAACTTATCAATTAACGTCTCATAAAACGCTAGTCCCAATTCATTAGCTTCACCTACACCATTTGGAATAACACGACACCAGCTAATCGAAAAACGATAACTTTTAAGACCTAAATCCTTCATCATTTGAACATCTTCGTCTAATCGATGATAGTGATCACATGCCACATTGCCATTAACATAACCTTCAACATTTAAAGGCGTCTTACAAAAACGATCCCAAATACTTTCACTTTTTCCATCCTCGTTATATCCACCTTCAATTTGAAAAGCAGCCGTTGCCGCTCCCCAAATAAAGTCCTTAGCAAATTCATACGTTTGAGTCATAATTAAACTCTCCTTTTCATTGATTAATTCTATTAATAATTAAAACGTCTCTCTGAAATCAACAAAACCATGTACCTATTACCCTTTAATAGCACCTGACGTGATTCCATCTTGAACATGATTACTAAGTAAAACATAAATAATAATCGTTGGAATTGTTGCGATAACCATCCCCGCTCCAATAACTCCCCAATCCGTTGAATACTGACCTACATAAGACATAATTCCAACAGGCAATGTTTTAAGCGCATCACTATCAATTAATGTATTAGCAAACAATAACTCATTCCATGTTCCTAAAAAAGCAAAAATAGAAGCTGTTGCAAGTGCTGGTCTTACCATCGGTAACATAATCGTAAAGAATGTTCTAAACACACCTGCCCCATCCATATACGCTGCTTCCTCTAAATCCCTAGGAATCGCTCTAAAGAATCCAACCAAAATCATAACACTCATTGGAATTGCAAATGTAATGTACGGTAATAGCAACCCTAAATAACCACCTTTTAATCCAAGCGCATCAAGCATTTGGAATAAAGGCAGTAATGTAGCATGCGTTGGAATCATGATCCCAATGCTAAATAAAATAAACACATGCGTACTAAACTTCCATTTCATACGACTAATTCCATAAGCAGCCATCGCCGCTAATAACCCAGAAATCACGACCGTTAACCCTGAGTAAATCACAGAGTTCATAAAATATTTAAGAATTCCACCATTTCCAAGCGCAACTGCATAATTTTCAAAACGCCAAACTTCAGGAAGACCCATTATATTGGCTCCCGTAATCTCAACATTATCTTTAAGTGAGAATGTAATTAACCAATACAATGGAAATAGCTGAATAACCGCAATAAATGATAAAATAGCAAACTTTAATTTTGACTTAATTTTAAATTTCTTCATAACTAGGCACATCTCCTTTCTACTAAACTGCTGAAACAGCATCCTCTGATTTTTTAAAGATTCTATTAATAATCAAACTTAATAAAATACACTCAATCACAATGAAAAATGCCTGCGCACTACCATATCCATATAAGCCCCTTGAGAAGAGATTTCCATACATAAGCGTTGCCGGAACCTCACTTGAATGTCGAGGACCACCACTTGTCATAATATAAATTAAATCAAACGAACGTAACGCTCCAACCGTTGCAAACACCACACATGTCTTAATAACTGGTGATAATAATGGTAATGTAATACGCTTAAACATTTGCCAAGGAGTTGCACCATCAATTTGAGCTGCTTCATAATAATCTTTAGAAATAGACTTCATTCCTGCATATAAAATTAACATATGATAGCCAATATACTGCCAAACTGCTGGAATAACCGTCGAAATGAACGCTGTTGAGGGTTCTGTTACCCAAGCATGCTCAAAATCTGTAAATCCAAACATTCTAATAATTGAATTAAGTGCCCCATATTGACTGTTGAAAATTTTAAGCCAAAGCTGTCCAATAACCATACTAGATATAACTACCGGAATAAAATAAACCGTTCTAAAGAATTTTTCCCCTTTAACTCCTTTAGATAACGTAATCGCCAACACAAGTGACAGTGGAAGCTGAATGAAAATTGAAGCAAACAATAAAATTAATGAGTTCCCAATCGCCTTCATAAAGTAAGGATCCTCAGTAAATAATTTGATATAGTTGTCAAATCCGATAAACTCTTTTAGTCCCGCCCCATTGTATTCAAGTAAGCTATAATAAGCTGTAATTCCTAACGGCACAACGACGATAAATAAAAATAATAGTAGTGCTGGTAACACAAAAATTGCAATGTATCTTTTTTTACTTAAAATTTTATCCATGAACACTCTCACCCTTTTGTTCTTAAAGTTTAAATGAAAAGGATTACGTCCCGTATCGGACAATAATCCCCACATTTTTTATTTGCTTTGTGTTGAAACTGACGATTGTCTTTCCCACTAAAATAACCTTAATTATTTAGTCCAAACGTTAATCAAGTTTCACTTATTCTGATATTTGATATTTCATACCCCAATGCGGTGTTAAATTATTTACTCATAATTTCTTTATGAACCGCGATGACTTCCTCTACATTTGCATCTTTTGCGAATAAAGTTTGCACTTCTTCTACATGAGTTGTTGCAGTATTTGGATCAAGTACAGTATCCCAAGCTAATACTGAAGATTGCCCTTCTGATACTAATTCACTAATTTGAATAAATAATGGATTTAAATTACTTTCATCAATTTCAACATTCCATCCAGAGAATCCACTTCCTGTTTCATGTGCTGAAACTGCCATTGCTTCATTGATATAAATAGCAAATTTTGCAGCTGCTTCTTTATGTTTTGTATTGTTATTTACGAAGAATGATTCAATATATCCACCAGCAAAGTCTGATTCGTTATCACGTGATGACATTGGAATTTTTGCTGCTACGATTTTATCTTGAACAACTGATGACTTATCTGTATACACAGCATTTGCAAACCAGCTTCCCATTAAGCGCATCGCACCTTTTCCACCGAACATTAATGCATCTGCATCTGTTGAAGCTCCCTCAAGTGGGTTTTTACCGAATGCTCCCATGTTGTAAAGTTCAACGACTTTATTTCCTGCTTCTACATAACCAGCATCGTCAAATGGAAGTTCTCCAGATAACATTTTATTAATATTTTCAGCTCCAACTTCACGTAAAGCTAATGCTTCATAAATGAAAGCAGCATTCCATCCATCTTTTGCGCCAGATGCAAATGGTGTAATTCCATCAAGTACAGAAAGTTTTTCAACAGCTGTTACTAATTCTTCATATGTAGTTGGGATTTTTGCACCAGCTTGATCGAATAATTCTTGATTACAGAATAATGTCATGTACCATCCGAATGTTGGTAATGAGTAAATTTTTTCATCGAATGTAAAAGCATCGATGGCACCCGGTTTAATTTTTCCTAATATATCATCTGTTAAATAATCATTAAGAGGTAGTAATTTATTTGCATCAACAAGTTGTTTTGCTTTTCCTTCTCCCCAATAGTAGAACACGTCAATTCCTGATGCGCTTCCTGAGAATTCAGTTTGAATCTTTGTTTTATATGCGTCTGTGCTTAATACTTCTGTATTTATTTTAATGGTTGGATTTTCTGCTTCAAATTTTGCAACAGCTTCGTCATATCCTGGACCTAAATCATTTCCTTCTGTCCATTGATGCCACACATTTAAGGTAACAATATCTTCACCTGTTTCTGTTTTTTGTGGTGTTTGTGAATCATTTGAACATCCCGCTGCCGTTAAAACAAGTGACGCTGCTACTAAGCAACTAAATCCCTTTTTAAACATTGATTTCATTTTCTATTCCTCCCAAGTGTTGTTTCTTTCTTAATCACAGTATACTTTACATACGCTTACATTTTAATTGAATATTTTTATCCAAAAGGTTAAAATTTTTACTTTTTAGTAAAAACCATAAGTTCTATTAACCAATACTTTTGATTTTAAGGATCGATTCAAATACAATCATCCGACTTTTGTAATTTTTTATAAAGTTAACCCATCCTCACTTTGTTTACGATAAAAAGCTAAGGATTCTATAATATAGCTGCCATGTGTTTTTAATTAGAAATCAAAATCTAATTGTGGTTACTCCTAAATAGCACACCAAACAATAATTTAGGAGATTAATAACTAATTTCAGTTATTGAATAAATAATTCCTTGATAATACAAAGTCCCTTTAAGATTATCTACCTTATGATCCTTTATTAGGTCAACCTATATGTGAAATGAAGCTAATTCAAATAACTTACTTATTAAACAAAGATTCCTTAAACTGCTTGATTGTTTTCCCCGTATTCTTTTTAAAACAAATACCAAAATAATGTGCATCCTCAATCCCAACTTCTAAAGCCACCTCATATACTTTTAAATCTGTCGTTGTTAACAGCACAATACTTTTCTTAATTCGATTCTTGGTAATATATTCGATTATACTTACTCCAACCTCTTTCTTAAATGTCCGACTTAAGTAACTCTCATTCACATGTAAAAATGAAGCAATCGAATTTAAACACAATCCACTCTCACATAAATGTTCATCAATATATGCAATCGCATCATCAATCAATTTATTACTTCGTTTCTCCGTTGATCCAACTAAACAACTAATAATTTGATCCGAACAGTTAATGAAGAACCGATTTAGTTCTTCTAACGTTTTAATTCTTGCTAACTTATCATAAAATAACTGCTCCGTTTCAAAAGCATGAGATAAATTTTTATTTTTATTATCGAGTACAGTTAAAAAGATTGTCACAATATTTAACGACATAAAACGAACAGTCTCTAACTCTAAAATATCCATCTCACTTAATGATGCACTGTATTCATTAATTAGTCTGTATGCCTTCTCTCTTAACCCGTTTTCCAAACTAAATATTAATTCTTTTGTATTAATATCGACAGTCTCTTTTGATTGACTTGTTACCAAATAATCGCGATAAAATCTAATATCATTTCCTTTTTTGCACGGTACCGGTTTCGTTAAGTGTAAAGCTTGACGGTACGACAAAGATACCCCCTCTACACCTTCACAATAATTACCAACAGTCATGACAATATCACTACCTAAATCACGTTTTAACTCTTGTTTGACATTTTCTAAATCATCTTCTAAATTAGAATAAGTGGCTGGTAAAACGATAATAGTATTTCCCTTATAAATTAAGCAATAGGGTTTACACGCTAAATTCTTTTCAATTCGATTGATCAATTGAGGATGATTAAGCTTTAAACAAATACATATACCGCCCCTTAATAAATCATCCATCTGATAAGAAACTAACTTATCTTTTTCTTTTATAACATCAAGGGTTCCCTCCAGTAAGCGTTCAAGTAGATTATCAAAAATATTCTTTTCATGCTTACTTTTTGATTGTTTTAATTGATTGAGCTCAGAATAATGTGCTTGTTCTTCAATAATTTCTATTTTACATCGATTTAAAATTCCATGGATATCTTCTTTTTGAATCGGCTTTAACAAAAATTCCTTTACACCTAATTGAACAGCTCGTTGTGCATATTCAAATTTCCTAAATCCCGTAATAATAACCACACGTATCATTGGATAATATTTTCGCACCCACGTACAAAAAGAAATACCATCCATAAACGGCATATTAATATCCGTGAAAATAATATCTGGTTGATGCTTTTTAACTAAATCCATAGCATCATCACCAGAACTCGCTTCAGCTACAACCAAAAAATCATTGCCCTCCCAATCATAGCTTTTTTTTATCAACACTCGTTCTAATCGTTCATCATCGACAATCATTACTTTAATATCCATATTTTACTCCCCTATAACCTTCAATCTGATTGTTATTTCCGTTCCCCAATCCAACTCACTCACTATCGTCATGGGGTGATCAATTCCGTAAAAAATTGAAATTCGCTTCATACAACTATATAATCCAAATCCACCTTGTTCAGATTGCAATTCATTTGCTAAAACCATCTTTATTTTTTCATCTGTCATTCCCACACCATTATCTTTGATAACAAAAATAATATCCTCTTCATCACGATAACCTTCAATAGAAATTTCACCGATTCCCGACATTTGACGGATCCCATGATAAACTGCATTTTCAATAATTGGTTGTAAAATTAGCTTCAAAACACTTAACGTCATCAGGTCTTCTTCAATATGGCAATCTAACTTAATTTTATTATCATATCTTATATTTAAAATCGTAATATAGCTTTTAATACACTCAATCTCTTCTTTTACCGTAATCAAATCACGTCCACTATTTAAACTATTACGATAAAACTTCCCTAATGCCGTAATCATTTTATTGGCATTCTCATAATCTTCAATCAATGTCAGCGCACTAATGGCATCCAACGTATTATATAAAAAATGCGGATTGATTTGCGCTTGAATGAGTTCTAATTCATTTTTTCGAATGAGCTTTTGCTCAAGTTCAATTTCTTGAATTAAAAAATCTATCGATTTCACCATACTGTTGAATCCATTTTTAAGTGTAATCATTTCATTCTCTTTTTCAGAATCAATTGGAATTTCCTTAAATTCACCTTTTTCAACTTTACCCATATAACGTTGCATCTCATCTAATGGTTTAAAAATCAAGCGACTAAAGAAAATCGTGCAAAATAACATAAAAAATAAGATAATCGTGCCTACAATTATAAAAATTAGGTTTCCTAAATTACTTGAGTTAATTCCAATCTGAATGGGCATCACACTGTAAATCGTCCACCCATCGACCTTAGACTCTAAAGAAGACACTAAATAATCTTGATCCTCAAACACAATAATTTTATTTTCATTTATATCTGATAATTGACTGACTACTACTTGTTGGATCATTTCCTCATTGTTAATCGGACTAATAATAAATTGATTATTCTCATCCATAATAAAAAAATCTCCGTTGTAGTCACCACTTATATCTTGGAAATACGATTGAATTAAACTTTCATCAATATTGATAATTGAAATTCCTATCTTCTCATAATCATCTAAACTGACAATATTTTTGATAAGTGAAATAAATTTTTCATTACTGGTTGTTTTTGTTATAAATCCACCGCTATTCGGAATAATGGCTGTATCTCCATTTAATTCATTAACTTTATCATACCAATTCGCCTTCGACACATCATCACTCAGAAAATTAAAACGGTCAGGTCGATATGCAGAATAGTAAACATTGCTGTAATTATCAAAAATAAAAACAGATGAAATAAAATCGACGGTCAAAGCCATGTTAGTTAACCGCTTAATAATATTGGCCTGTATTTTAGAGTCAATATCGGACGAATTGATCTGACTTAACAGTTGTTGCATATCTGGATCAAAAAAGAAAACATTTGCGACTTCATTAATATGATTAAAAACAATCTCTATATTTCGATCAATTGATAATAAAGTTTGAGTCGAACTATCTCTCACTTCCTTCTCAACAATTCGTTGACTAATTTCTCCAAAACTAGCAAACGAAATAAAAGAGCAAACCATTAAAACGAGCCCGTAGGCCATTAACATTTTTGACTTAATATTAACGCGATTCCATCTTTTAAAATAGCTCTTCAAATATGTTCCCCACCTTAATCCCCTTGATTATCAAGAAAAATAATACTCTATATGACTAAATACTATACTATTAAGTAACCGTTATCAAGAAAATCCATATCAATTTATTATTTTAGATATATTCCATCGGTGAAAATAAACTCATAATCTACCCAAAATACATTGAACTCTTTTACATTCCATAACATTACTGCACACCATAAGTCCTTTAATTGTGGATCGCAAACCATATTGCCACTTGAATACAAAGAGTATTGTTGATTTTGGTACATTTCAAAAATCGTGGCCAGCACTCCACTTTCTTTAAATTAAGAAATTTGCTTATCTTTCTCTAACCAAAGATTTGAAATCATGCTCCCCGCAATCGTTAAAAAAATAGGCTATTACATCAAATTTACCCCATTCGGT
>JBOFCV010000399.1:0-10303 GCA_051646305.1 Turicibacter sp. | reverse complement strand
GGGTTCTATTTTTTTGATGTCTTTAGTGGTGTTGTGTAATTAGATAATCCGCCTTGAAGTTGGAAAATTTGTTCATAACCTTTACCATATAAAATAAGCGCAGCACGTTTACTTTGTTTTTCTTTAGCACCATAAAGATAAATCGGTAAATCTTTACGTAATTTCCCAGGCTGACGTGTCAAAATCGCAAGTGGGATGTTACGGGCACCGTTAATGTGACCTTCGTCGAATTCAACTTTTGCTCTGACATCGACTAATTGACCTTTTCGAATGTTTTCAACGAATTCTTTTTCATTTAAAGTAATCACACTTTTTTTAGATTCACGACGCATTACAATCCATAATCCACCTGCCAGTCCTAAAATTCCAGCAAGAATAAATAACGTCCAGTTCATAATATCATCCTCCTTCTTCCATACTTTCATTTTACAAAATTTTAACCCAAAAATAAAGGGTTATTGTGTGAAGTTTGTTATATGGTTAAAATATGGGATGATATTCTAGTGAAAAATGAAATTGTATTTATGGAAAAGTTGCTTTTCTTGAATGATCTTCATTTGAATCTGTTAGGGAGTTAATGTTATCAGATGTACTTCGCCATTTGCGGCAGGTATACGGTGTTTTCCCCTTGTGTTGAATATAGTTTGACCCTATAGATTCAAATGTAACCAAAAAAGGAAAGAGTTTAATTGTATTTAGGTTTCTATTTTTCGTATATGGAGGAATCAAATATTTACGCACGCTAGAGATGTGGTTTGCCCGTTTCTGTTTAAAAGATAGTTTTTTATTGTGAATGATCACAAAACAATTGAGATTATGCTACATTTTGTAGTTGAATAGTGTGGAAATGATTGGGTTAAGGGATGTGGCTTAATCGATATTTAATGACTTAAGTAGGAGTGAAGGATTAAAAAATGGATAAATTTAAAGAGATGAGTCATAAATAATAGGTTTTGAATAGACAATTTTGTAATAAATCGCTATAATTAAATACGGAAAAGATTATCATACTACTAAGGTGTAGTTTGTATAGCATTCAAGGAGGATTTTTTATGATTTCTACAAATGATTTTAAAACTGGATCAACAATTGATTATGAAGGAAACTTATTCCAAGTTATTGAGTTCCAACATGTTAAACCTGGTAAAGGTCAAGCATTCGTACGTTCTAAATTACGTAATTTACGTACAGGAGCAGTAATTGATAATACATTCAATGCAGGTGAAAAAGTTAAAAAAGCACATATTGAAAAATCAACAATGCAATATTTATATTCAATGGGTGAAGAGTACGTCTTCATGAATAATGAAACGTATGAACAATTAGAAATTCCAGTAGCTCAATTAGGAAATACTGTAAACTACATTATCGAAGGTATGGAAGTTAAGATTATGCAATTCAACGCTGAAATCTTAGGTGTTGAGGTTCCTGAAAAAGTAACATTAGAAGTTGTTGAATGTGAACCAGGGGTAAAGGGAAATACGGCTTCGAATGCAACAAAAAGTGCAACAGTTTCAACAGGATATTCTTTACAAGTTCCATTATTCGTTGAAGTTGGGGATAAATTAGTTATCAATACAAATGACGGACGTTATGTGTCTCGTGGGTAGTCGATTAATTTAATAAAAAAACAGCCTATCACTGATTTATTCAGGATGGGCTGTTTTTTTTGTTAAAAAAATTATTCTAAAAGCAGGAATGGCATTTTAACCTAGGTAAAAAGAATTTGCTTAAGTGATGCATCACAACTTGCTGCCTCCCGTATAAATGCTCTTAGAATTGAAATATGGACGTCTGAAGGTGTAGGGAGGTGTATATAAATCTACAAATTGTGAAAAGGTAGGGGTGAGGACATTGATAAAAGTGAAAATATTGTAATAGGCGTGCTGTAGATTGACTGAAAATGTAAAGATAAACGTCAATCATAACGCTGAAGTAGAGAATGCATCACTCAAACGGCTAGAGATGAACGATTAGTTTGTATTTCTAGTTATTTTTAGTTATGAAGCATCATACAGTTAATTAGTCAAAAAACTGAAGGCTAGGGGTGAAATGGATGATGATTGATGTAATTGAAATATATAGAATCGCTGGCGTAGGGGTAATATTCGGATTAGCAGGACTCTTTTTGAAAAAATTAAAGGTAAGTGATGACTTTAGTAATCTGATTCAAATTGTGGGGTATATTTATTTGTTGATTGTTATTGCGCAATTAATTAGTGTTTTAATGGAAAGTTTAAAAAGCACATTTATGTTATAGAGGGAGTGACTCAACATCGATATCGTACAAATCATCTCAGTTGTTATACTATTTGCTATTATTTATCTCGTCATTAAAGAAGTGAATAAAACATATGCCAGTGGATTTGTCATTGTTATGATTACATTTTTCTTCGTTATTGTGCTTCAACTACTCGCAAATATTATTGCACAAATTACAAATGTATTTTTACAATTTGAGATAGAGCAAGAATATTTAAGTAGCATCATTAGATTAATTGGAATTGTTTATTATTCAGAATTTGTAAGTACGATACTAGAAGCGGCAGATCTAGGGAAAGTAAGTAAAGTGGTCGAATATATTGTTAAATTATATTTGATTGGATATAGTTTACCAATATTATTGAAGTTATTTGAACTTATTTTTTCTATTTTATAATAATGACTAGGGCAGAATGAGGGGCTATTATGGACAATTTGAATCTTGATTTATCTTCTTTTGAAAATATATGGTCAGACATATACCAGCAATATGATTGGTTAGTTCAGGCGGATTATTTTGATAAGACAAACTTATTGAATGTAGAAAATTTCAACATCGTTGGCTTTTTTGAGTCACTAATGCAATATGCCATGCATGAGATTAATGTAACTTTTTTTGAATTTAAAAGTTTATTAATCTTTTTAATTCTCATTGCATTGTTTCAAAATATTCAAAGTGTTTTCTCTTCTCGGTTTGAATCGACCGCCACTAATGTTATTAAATTTATATTGATCTTACAGTTATTTCAGCTATTCGTCTTTTATCATGATTATACGTTTGATATTTTAAATCGTTATATGGAAATTGTATTAGCTATTTTCCCAGTATTACTATCGATGATTACGATAACGGGCGCTTTGTGGAATCATACATTATTTCAACCGGCGATTGTTTTTTTAATAAACGCCTCCTATTTCTTTATTAATTCAATTAGCCTCCCACTTATTGTGGTTGGGACAGTCTTTGGATTTATTAATAAAATTAATGCTAAAGATGCTTATAGTCGTTTGACAGGGTTTATAAATAAAATGGCTATTTGGACGCTTGGAGGGTATTTCGCATTCTTTCTTACCTTGATGTCCATTCAAAATATGACATTAAGTTTTGCAAATGGATTGTTTTTTAGGACCACACAAAGTTTGGTGAATCATATTCCTGTTATTGGTAGTAAGTTTACGGACACGATGGTGTCACTTGTTTCAGCACTCTCTATTATGCGAAATAGTGTAGGTTTATTAAGTATCATTACTTTGGTCATATTTGTAGCATTTCCTGTAATCAAATTAGGTATTGTTACGATCTTGTTTAGATTGTTATCTGCTGTCATGCAACCCATTGTGAGCAAAGAATTATTAGAAATATTTGATGTCTTTCATACGGGGATTCTTAGTTTACTAACGGTTATGATTATTATTGCTGTTATGTTTGTATTCACCTTCTTCATTATCTTATACAGCTCAAATATGATGTTGCTAACGAACTAAAAGAGAAAACGACAATAATAGAGAGGATGTGTTAAAAAATGATTTATAGCTACTCTAGACAAATAATTGGGATGTTTTTTTTGATAGCAATTGTCAATTTATTGGTTATTCCAGAAACGTATAAAAAAATAATTTCATTCTATCTGCATTTTTTCATTATTGTTATCATTTTAAAGCCAGTTCTAAATATAATGGGTAATGAAGTTAGTACAATATTTGATTCAATCACCTTTGTGGATGAAGAAAAGTTTAATCAGTCTGTTGAGTACTATCAAGGACGGCTAGGTGAAGATGTAAAAGAATTTACACTAGCTGATATTGATAAGAAAATCAATCAGGCAGAGGTTACTTGTAACACGATGGTAAATTCATATGAATTAGATGAGGTACTAATCTTACAAACAAAAGGTATAGATTATCAAACGCAGCTATGTATCTCTAATGAGATAGGGATATCTATGTCGGATATACAATTTGAGGGGGGAGGCCAATGAGCTCAGATGACGTAAGAAATAAAGTAAAACCTGAACTAACAGACAAAGAAGGAGCTACAGAAGGGAAAGGAAAATTGAAACCAATTGAACTGATGAAAATAGGATTAGTTTCTCTTGTTGGTTTTATGTTATTTTTCTTTGCAACAGATTCTTCACCAACAGAATTGTTTCTAAATAGTGCCACAAATGCCGGAGATCAAAAGAAAGAGCAAGTGATTCAATTATTTGATTCAATCGGTGGGGTTGAGCTTCAAAGTGTAAATATTGGTTATTCAGATGTGGCAGTATCGAGTAACTCACTGCTAAGCACGAATAAAAATGTCACGGTTGCAAGTGGCGTCGTAGTAGTTTATAGTGGCTATTTAAAAGCACCGTATGAGGTGTCTAAGGCGATTAGTTTGCTACTAGATGTTCCAATTCATCAAATATCAATCTTAAATACAACAGACCTAGGGGGAAATTAAAATGAACAGAAATTCTTATGTAACAGCAGCATTATTCGTCGTATTCGCATTATTAACAGCATTCTATTGGACAATGGACGAGGATCAAGCAGATTCAACTGTCTTGCAAACAACAGCACCTGAAGGGATTAATGTAGAGGTAAATGGTGTTGATGCGTTAGTTGATGGTGGACAAGAGTCAAGTTCAATCGAACAACTTCGTTTAACATTGGCAGCGGAAAGAAGTAGAAAAGTGGATGAATTAAAAGAAGTGGTTGCAAGTTCTGATTACGACGCCATGGCAAAAAGTGAAGCAAAAGATAGTATTACAAAAATTAGTAAAGAATTTGAACATGCACAAGTTCTTGAATCCATGATTAAAGCTAAAGGCTATACTGATGTGTTGGTTCGTGTGAATGAGGAGGCGGTACAAGTTATCGTTCAAGTCGAAGACGTAGAGTCAGTAACGGTAGATGCAACCAATGAGTTATACATGATGGCTAAAACAGAATTTACTAACGATCCATTCGTTACAATTGAATTTCAACCAGTAAATTAAAAAAGGATAAAAAAAAGACCGACTAATAATAGTCGGTTTTTTTTTATCCTAATCCGTTAATTTTTTTGCTTAAACGTGATTTTTGACGAGCTGCGTAGTTTTTATGGCAAATTCCTTTTGCTACAGCTTTATCTAATTTCTTGTTAGCAGTATTGTAAGCTTCTTTAGCTGCTTCAGCGTTTTTGTTAGCAACAGCTACCTCAACGTTTTTGATCGCAGTACGTAATGACGCTTTGAAAGAAGCATTGAATTGACGGCGTTTGTCGTTAGTTTTAACACGTTTAATTTGTGATTTAATATTTGGCATTTCATTCACCTCCATTGAAAATACAACAAAATTATTCTATCAAACCGGCGGGTAAAAAGCAAGAAAAAAATTAAATTTTAATAAAATACAATGAATTTCCTATCTTTTTCGCGTTTTGAGCGGTAATTTTGCCTACATATCTTAGTATATCATAGATTATTCAATCTGTTAATCGGAGAACTTTTCCAATAATTCAGTTTTTAATGTCCAAAGTTCTTTCGATAAGTCGACATAATATTTATGTGGTCGTTCAAAACGTAACACTTCTTCCCAAAGCATTCCGATTTGTTCTTGTGTATAGTGGACAATATCTTCTAATTTTGGGCTTTCGTAAACTTGTTTCCCGTTAATAAAAATCGGAATTAATAATGGCTTAGCATAGAAGTTTTCGATTTTTTTGCGTTTCCATGTGTGTTCAGGATCGAATATAGTATAAGGTTTTGTATCATCAATCGTTTCATGCGCAAGTGTAATTACATCAGCAATCGCTTTGTTTGTTTCGCGTTCAAAGAGACGATAGACTTGTTTGTAACCAGGATTTGTTATTTTTTCGATATTATTACTAATTTTAATTTTTGGGATCATCACTTTATTTTTTTCGATTGCAACCACTTTATAGACACCACCAAACACAGGTTCAGTTTTAGAAGTGATTAAACGTTCACCGACACCAAATGAATCAATGGGTGCCTCCTGAATTAATAAATCTTTGATGATATATTCGTCTAAAGAGTTTGAAATGACAATTTTGCAATCAAATAAACCCGCTTCATCTAAAAGTTCTCTAGCTTTTTTTGATAAATAAGCAGCGTCACCACTGTCGATTCGTATCCCACCCGGACGATGACCTTTTGGAATAACGACCTCTTTAAATACTTTAATCGCATTGGGAATACCTGATTTTAATGTATTATATGTATCGACTAATAACACACAGTTTTGAGGATAAAGTGCTGCGTATCTTTCAAATGCATCATATTCTGTATCAAAGGTTTGAACCCAACTGTGAGCCATCGTACCTAGGGCTGGAACACCGTGATCACGGTCAGTCATTGTACAAGCAGTTCCAATGCAACCTCCAATATACGAAGCACGTGCCCCAAGAATTGCACCATCGGCTCCTTGAGCACGGCGAGAACCAAATTCCATGACCGGTCTTCCTTGCGCTGCGCGAACGATACGATTAGCCTTTGTTGCGATGAGTGATTGATGATTAATTGAAAGTAAAATCATTGTTTCTATAAATTGCGCTTGAATAAGTGGACCACGTACGGTTAGGATGGGCTCATATGGGAAAATAGGCGTTCCTTCTGGAATCGCATAAATATCACATGAAAAATCAAAATGGATTAAATAATCTAAGAAAGCTTCAGAAAAAAGATGTTTACTTCTTAGGTAGGTAATATCTTCTTCAGTGAATTTTAATTCTTTAAAATACGTAATCAATTGCTCGACTCCAGCCATAATGGCAAATCCACCTTGATCGGGTACGCGTCTGAAGAACATATCAAAATAGGCTGTTTGATCTTGCATCCCATTTTCTAAGTAGCCATTCGCCATGGTTAATTCATAAAAATCAACAAGCATTGTTAAGTTGACAGGTTTAAAACTCATACGTTAATTCCTCTTTCTACAATTCAATCTCACTTGCAATTTCAATGCCGCTAAGCATCATTTTATACAAGGCTACCACGTGCATAAAATCTCCTGGATGAGTATCGGCATCATAAGTTTGGACACCAGATATCGGGACGATTATGCGACTTTCTTGATTGATTTTATTAAAATGTGTTTTTAAAGTGATGCTAAACTGCTCAATACAAATATCTGTGCAATCACCCACGATGATAAATTGGGTAATGTCTTGATGCGTGCTCAACCATGTTTGAAATTGATCTTCTAAAAATCCATTTGTAGAGTTTTTTAAAATCAGTTCATAGCCACCAATGTCTTGGATTTCTCCAATTATTTCACTTTCAGTCGTATTAGAAAGACAGTGAGGTGGGAAAGATTGAAACTCGATACAATCATCTAGGTGACTATCTGCAAAAGCAATAGATATCATGTTTTTTGAATTGAAAGCTGATAACAATTGGCAAATAGTTGGCGTGATGACTTGAATTCGGGGTGAGGCAAGGGCCCCATCCTTTACAAATCCATTGATCATATCCACGATGACAAGAGCTGTTCTTTCAGATTCTAAGGTTGAAAGGGCAATAGGTGATTGATTGTTTAAAATTTTTACCATACTCGTAAGTGTTGTTTCGCTTGAGTGTAATAAATCATCTAACTTTATTTGCATAAAGGACCTCCAATTTATCTTAATGTCTTCACGTGATGAAGTCATAGCAATATTATAGTACATTGAAAGTTAATAACAAAGGGGTTTGTTAGGAGAATATGACAAAAACAGAGCAACATTTGAGAGAAAGCGTGTTTGGAAGGTGATGAGTAACGGTTTGTGAAAGGGGCGTGAAAGACTCGAGTGCGAAAAAAATTGAATAAATGTCGTATAACTTAAGCAGGTTAATCTAAATCCTCCACATAATGAGTGCCAAAAAACTCACGTATAAATTCAAAGAATCGAGATTTAGTGGGGAATAGAGTGGATTTTGCAGGGGATTAGTTTAGTAAGTATTAAACGAGGCGGACGGTTCATACTAGATGTCAGAGACTTTTATTAGGATAATCAAAACCCTACAAAAAGATGTAAAAATCTAGAAAAAAGAATCTATTAATAAAAAAACAAGTGCGAAAGAGCGCATAGAGACTACTATTTTATGGACTTTATGGTAGAATAATAAAAAAAAGGAGGCGTTTAAAATGTCACAATTATTAGGACAATTAAATCCAGCAGCAGTATTTCATTACTTTGAAGAAATTACTAAAATTCCACATGAATCAGGAAATGAAGCAGAAATTAGTGCATTCTTAGTTAAGTTTGCTAAAGAAAATAATTTAGAAGTGATTCAAGAACCTTGTTTCAATGTCATCATTAAAAAACCTGCAACAGCGGGGTATGAATCAGCACCACGTGTTATCTTACAAGGGCATATGGATATGGTCTGTGTGAAAGAAGATGACAGTGATTTTGATTTTTCTGTACAATCGTTACCGATTTATGTAGAAGGAGATTATATTAAAACGCACGGAACGACACTTGGAGCCGATAATGGGATTGCTTTAGCCATGATGATGGCAGTCTTAGTTGATCATAACCTAGAACATCCAGAATTAACCGTTTTAGTGACAGCGGAAGAAGAAACTGGGATGGATGGTGTGATGGCATTAAATCCTGAAAATATCAGTGGTGATATTTTAATTAACTTAGATTCAGAAGAAGAAGGGGTTGCCTTGGCGTCTTGTGCTGGAGGTGTTCGTAATACTGTTTCATTACCCGTTGAATGGACCACTTGTCCAATAGATGACTGTGCGTCATTTGAAGTGGTAATCAGCGGATTAAAAGGTGGACATTCAGGTGTTGAAATTGATAAAAACAGAGCAAATGCAAATAAATTATTAGGAAGATTACTTCATGTTTTAACTGAAACAGTGACGTTAAGTGTGTCGAGTGTAAAAGGTGGAGAAAAAATGAACGCCATTCCTAAACGTGCAATGGCTATGATTAATGTCTCAAGTTCTCAAGTAGAATCATTAAAAGAAGCAGTTAAAGTCTTTGAAGAAATGGTGCGAGTTGAGTTTGCCATTGCAGATGCAGGAATCAGAATTGATGTTAAACCCGTGGCAACTGCAAAAAAAGTTTTTTCTAACCAAACGATGGAAGCTATGATTTCAATCTTACAATTAATGCCGTATGGTCCGCAAACGATGAGTGAGAATGTGAAGGGACTTGTTGAAAGTTCAAATAACATCGGAGTTCTTGAAACATTAGAACAAAGTATTGAATTCAATTCTGCCGTTCGTAGCTCTGTTGGTTCGTTAAAAGGTGAAATTAATCACCGTATTCAAACCATTGCAAATTTAACGGGTGCAACGATGACGTTAACAGCAGATTATCCGGAATGGCAATTTGCAACAGAATCTAAAATCCGTGACATTATGAAAGAGGTTTACAAAAAAACAACAGGTCAAGAATTAGTAGTAACAGCGATTCATGCTGGACTGGAATGTGGATTCCTATCTGAAAAATTAGGGGCAATCGATATGATTTCAATCGGTCCTGAAATGCATGACGTCCATACACCTAAGGAATGTTTAAGTATTTCATCAACTGAGCGTGTGTATAAGTTCTTATGTGAAGTCTTAAAAGAAATTAAAGAAATTAAATAAATTCAAGTTCGTTTCTAGCCTAAAGACGCAACTCAATAAAATGACTGTGGATAAGGATTTGAGCCAGCCACGATAGAACATGTAAATCTATTATCTCATGGTTTAAATAGATCATCATGGTCCTTATAGATAGTGTGGAAGTACCCCAAAAATATAATGAAAATTATTTTGGGGTACTTTTTTTACATGATTCAATTTCTATATTGTGGGTTAAATGGATTTAAAAGTATTGTTTTGTCGGGTCTTTAGGTGCATGAACTAGTTTCACCCGAAGTGTTGCTAGAGGAGAGGCTAGAAAATCTCTTATTCCCAAAATCCGTATCAGTATAGAAAAAGTTAAAGCTAGGTACGTCTATATTGTTTTGTTAGAACGAAGAACAATTAAAAAGATATAAGTTATGGTGAGAAAAAAGTTAAGGAAGGCAATTCTAATGACCATTTAGCATTAGGGGAAAATCAGATG
>JBOFCV010000386.1:0-7413 GCA_051646305.1 Turicibacter sp. | reverse complement strand
AAACATGGTTAGATGTTGAGATGTTATTTGGTTATTCAATGATTGGATTAGCGATGTCGTTACTACTTATTCGGAGCGCGAATGTTTTACAGTTGGGTGAAGAATCAGCCACTAATCTTGGGTATAACGTGAATAAAACACGTTTAATTATTTGTATCGTTGCCGTCTTCTTGGCTGCTACTTCAACAGCTGTTGTTGGCATTATTAGTTTTGTTGGATTGATTGTGCCTCATATTGCCCGAATGATCATGGGAAGTGACCATAAATATACGATTCCGTTCAGTATCGTATTAGGAGGTATTGTTTTACTTGTAGCCGATACGTTAGGGCGAACCATTGGAGGAGCGGTTGAAATTCCAGTTGGGGTTATTATGGCGATTGTGGGCGGTCCATTCTTCTTGTTCTTATTACGAAAGAAGGTGTATTAATCATGATTCAGATTGAAAATTTAAAAGTTGGGTATGAAGAGCGAATTATTATTGAAACTCTGAATTTAACCATTAATAAAGGTCAAATTGTTTCAATTATTGGTCCGAATGGATGTGGAAAATCAACTTTATTAAAAACAATATCTAGAATGATTAAACCCGTTGCTGGGCATGTTTATGTGGATGGAAGAAATATTAAGCAGTTAAAAAATAAGCTCATTTCACAAAAAATTTGTTTGTTATCGCAACATAATAGCGCGCCAGGTGATTTAACAGTTGAAGAACTCGTTTTCTTTGGTCGATTACCACATAAGAAATGGTATGAGTCTAAAACAAATGAAGATAAACAAATCGTTGACTGGGCAATTTTAAATACAGGATTAAAAGAATTTACATCAACACGCATTAGTATGTTATCAGGGGGTCAACGTCAACGCGCCTTTATTGCCCAAGCGCTTAGTCAACAACCGGATATTTTATTATTAGACGAACCGACAACCTATTTAGATATTTCATTCCAACTTGAATTAATGGAATTGGTAAAAGAGATAAATGAAAAATTAGGAATAACGGTCGTTATGGTTTTACATGAGTTAAATCAGGCGAGTAAATATAGTGATCGTTTAATCATTATGAAAAATGGGCAAATAGTAGGTGATGGATGTCCTAAAAATGTGATTACGCCAGCTATTATCGAAGAAGTTTATAAAATAGAATGTGAGATTGATCAAGATCCGATATCAAAGAAACCAAGAATTCATCCAATTAGAACATTAAAATATACGTAGCGGGGAGATTATATGTACACCTTAACATCTTTAAATAGATTAAATGAAATTCATAAAGATACAGATATTAAAAGTTTATCATCTGCCATTTTTCCCGGGACACACTGTCCACTATTTGGCGTCGCCTTAACCGCGAGTTATATCAAGAATATGGTGGTTGTGGTCATTGGGACGAGTGAGTGCACGTATTACACGAAAAATTTTGCTTATCATCGTCAAAAAGGACAAGATTTAGTTTATTCACTTTCTTTAGATGAAAATGAAATTGTCTTTGGTGCACAGCACCAAGTCGAGCAAGCCATAAGAGATATAATTGAAATAGAGCAACCTGATGCATTGATGTTAGTCACGACATGCGTTCCAGAATTAATCGGAGAGGATTATTCATTTATCACTCACGATTTAAAAGATGAAGTAGGTATTCCATTATTTGTCGTTCACACCGATCACTTTACATGTAATTCTCATATTTTGGGTATGTCGCGTACGCTAAGTGCATTAATCCATGTAATGGAGGCGACGTCAGTCCAAAGTGGCATTAACATTTTAGGGCACCGCCAAGAAAAAGTAGAAGAAACAGAGCTTTTTAAACTGTTGGACCGTCATGGGGTACCGATTAATGCGATTATTCCCTCGAAGTGTACGATTGATGACATTAGAAAAGCGCCACAAGCCAAGTTAAATATTGTTACGGATATGATCGCACTTGATTTAGCCAAGGAGATGAAGCGTAAGTTTTTGGTGGACTATATCTATTTTGATAAGCATATGAATCAAGCCATTATTGAAGAGAATTACCGCAAGTTATCGGCACATCTCGGAGTTGATTTGATGGGTGAATTGTTAGAGCTCAAATCAGAATATGATGAGTTGTTTGTCACTTGTCAGACGTTACTACGTGGTAAAAAATTGATTTATGGAAATACGCCGATGATGGCGTTTGAAACGGTTGATTTTTTAAGTGATTTAGGACTAGAACCAGTCTTTGTTCAAGTGCGTGAATTGTATGAACAGGATGAACGCTTTAAACAAAGTCTTTTGGATAAAGGATATAATCCTTATGTTTGTAGAATTGCAAATATTGCGCCATTACGTGAGCTGTATGATGAAATTGGTGCCGATTTATATTTGGGTCATGAGAATCCGATGTTGCTAAAACGGAAGGGATTACTACAAATTACCTTTGATAGAAATGCCCAAAAGATAGGGTATGAGCTTCCAATCGGTGTGATGAAAGACCTGATTCACTTGTATCAAGTTGAAACAAATAAGGAGGGAAATAATCATGCAAGTCTGTAAATATTATCCGGTTGCAAATGATCGCATGGGGACCATTTGGACCTTAGCTTCAATTAAGGATGCTTGTGTGATTGAATTTGGACCGACAGGGACAACGCATTACGCTGTTGAAGCGGTGGGAAGTTTGAATGGAGAAGACAATGCTTTAGTTTATTCGACTCACATGGACCAAAATGATATTACGTTTGGAAAATATGATCGGTTAGAAGCAGCCATTTTAGAGGTAGATGAAAATATAGGACCAGCATATATTTTTGTAATGGCCTCATCTATTTCATCGATTATCGGTGCCGATATTGAATCAGTTTGTTACGATCTTAAAGATAAGGTAGGTGCGATGCTCATTCCAATAACAAGTGGTGGACTAAAAGATGATTATCCAAAAGGTGTTGAAAAAACATTAGAACTACTCGTTAACAAAATCGTTAAACCAGGGGATCAGTCTTTGAAGAAATATAATATTCTTGGGTTTACGATGGATAAATATAATTATGCTTCGGATGTTTTAGAACTTAAGCGAATCATGAGTGATTTATTCGATAAAGAAATTAATACCGTCTTTACTTGTGATACGAGTATCAAAGAAATAAAAAAAGCGAGTGAAGCCTCTTTAAATATTGTGGTGAGAAGAGAAGCAATTAAGGCAGCCCAATTAATGAAAGAAAAATATGGAATTCCCTATGTTTATAAAAATTTGTACGGTTTAAATGGAATGAAATCTTTTGTTGACGCGGTGAGTGACGTTTTTGGCTATGAATTGAATGAAGTCGCATATGACCAAGAAATAGCACAAGTTAACCAACAGATGATAAGTATGAGACGTCGGTTTATGTTTTATAAAGGCATAAAAAAATGCGCTGTTTTAGGTGATTATGATACGGTTATGGGTTTATCTAGTTTATTAGAAGAATTTAACTTAGAAGTGGATCGTTCTGAAGTTTTATATAAATTAGACGCAAATGAATCTTGTTTATCAGGATGTAGTGAGATGGAGCGAATGATCTATTTAAAAAATAAAGAGCTACTTATATTGTTAGGTGATGGACCGAGTCTTATGATGTCTCACCAAGCAAAACTAGCATTCCAAGTGAGCAATCCTAATTTAGATAGAGTGACTGTTTACCCCTATACGCCATTTATAGGATTTAGAGGGATTCTTTATTTAATCGAAATCATATTAAATATGAAGTTATAGAAAGCAGAGGAAGAGAAGATGGAAAAATTATTAGAGCAAAAAAGTATGATGATCAGTTCAATGAATGGAGATAATATTCCTGAAATCAGTTATGCCCCGTTTATGATGAAAGATAATAAAATTTATATTTATTTAAGCCGTACGGCTAATCACTATCATAACTTAATAAAAAATCCTGACTGTTCAGTAATGATGATCCAAGATGAGCAAGATGCAACTAATATCTTTGCTAGAAATCGAGTGTCTTATCAGTGTGTGGCCAAAAAACTAGAAGTGATTGATGAAGCAATAGTTGAACAATTTAGTGTCAAGCATGACCAAGCAACATTAAAGGCTTTAAAGAAATTAGATTTTGAATGGTTTGAATTAACGATTGTAAAAGGCCGCCTAGTGTTAGGCTTTGGAAAAGCGTTTGAAATTACAATTGAAAATGAAGAAGTTAAATTGACTCAAGTCATGGGTATGGGACATAAATAAGGGTCGTATCAAAAAAAACGTTAAATTAATTTAACGTTTTTTTTGATTTCTTTCTCTTTTTTTCTGCTGATTAAACGGGTGAAATCAAATTGATTTTAATGCTTATCTATTAATTAAGTAGAAGGAAATAAGGAAGGAAAGCTAAATCGAATCGAATAGCAATTTTTAATTAACTAAAATAGCATAAAAGTTGGAAATTAATGATAATAGTTATCAACTGATATAGACAAATCGGTTCTGAGGTGATACAATGTAATTAATTGATACCGATTATCATTTGATAGAATATAAGGGGGAGTTAATATGAGTTTAGCATCACTTAAAAAAGGTGAAGTCGCAACGTTATTAGATTATAAAAACATCTCAACACAATTTGCCAATCGCTTATTTGATGTTGGAATTGGAATTGGATCAGAAGTGACTATTTTAAACAAATTAAATTTTGGTCAGTTATTACATATCTCAATTGACCAAGTAGAATTCTGTATTCGAACAAAAGATGCAAAGAATTTAATGGTGCAAGTATAAAATGAGGGATATCCTCTTCAATAGATAAAAGTTTGGAAGGAGTGACAACGTGATGAAACATTTATTAGTAGGGAATCCCAATGTGGGGAAGACAACATTTTTCAATAGTCTAACAGGTTCAAATGCTAAAGTGGGGAATTATAGCGGAATCACAGTAGATAAATTAGAAGGAACGATTAAAAATAGTGGCGATACTTTAATCGATTTACCAGGAACATATAGCGTCACACCAAGTAGTGAAGACGAAGGAGTCGTGACGTACGCGCTACTAAAAGAACCCTTTGATCAAATCATTAATATCGTCGATGTGACCCATTTAAAACGTAATTTACAACTGAGTATTCAATTACTAGAAACAGGCTATCCAGTAACCATTGTTATGAATATGATGGATGTCTTAACGAAAAAAGGATTTAAGTTAAATGTCGATAAAATTCAAAATATGTTAGGCGTAAAGGTACAGACCGCAACAGCGCGTAGTAGTGAAGGTGTTCAAGAGATTGCAAAAACACTTCAAATGACTTCACCAGGTGAGACATTCAAACTTAACTACGGTGAAGAAATTGAGTCTGCTATTAATGAAGTGATAAGCTTACTCGGTACTGTGGAGTCAAATGTTTTAAAACGATGGATTGCCATCCAACTTCTAGAAGGTAATACAGGTATTTATCAACATTTAAATGTATCAAATGAGAGTGCCATTCAAGCTGTGATTGAAAAAACTGAAGAAATTATCGTAAAAAAAGAAATCGGCTTTTCGTTAAAAGGAGCCATCTTTAATGTTCGTCGTGAATTTATTTATGAGGTTCACCGTGACTGTTTAGAAGCGGATCCATCAGTTCAACTTGAAAGTAAATCGTTAAGTAAAGTAGACCGTTATTTAACACATCCGATACTAGGAGCCATTATTTTCTTAGCTATTATGTTCTTTATTTATATGGTAACGTTTGATTGGTTAGGAAATCCGATATCAGATTTTATTGATGGTAGCATAGGTGATTATTTAGTTCCTGCTGTTGAGAGCTTGTTAACAAGTCTTGGATTAACAGAAGGAAGTTTTATCTATCATGGTATTATTGATGGAATGATTGCAGGGGTAGGAGCCGTTATTATTTTCTTACCACAAATTCTGATTTTATTCTTCTCGTTATCTTTATTAGAAGCAACAGGATATATGGCACGTGTTGCGATTGTGATGGATTACATCTTCTCTCGTTTTGGCTTAGATGGAAAAGCAATCGTTCCGTTAATTACAGGGTTTGGGTGTAATGTGCCAGCTATTATGGCTACGCGTACGATTCCAAATCGTATGGAACGATATAAGATGATGACGATTATTCCATTCATGTCATGTACGGCACGTTTACCTGTTTATGTTTTATTTGTGAGTGCCTTCTTTGATAAATATCAAGCCTTTATCTTAATGGGGTTATATTTATTAGGAATCATTGTTGCGTTACTGAGTGCAAAATTATTATCGGTTTCTATCTTTAAAAAAGGTGAAAACCAATTTGTATTAGAGGTGCCAGAATATCGTATGCCTCAATTTAAAGTCATCATGCAACAGACAGCAGACCGTGGAAAAGCTTTTCTATTCACAGCTGGAAAATTTATTTTAATTGGATCGTTGCTGATTTGGTTCTTAGAATCAACAGGCCCTACAGGGTTTGGGGTAGAAGGTCAAGATAGCTATCTTGCTATGATTGGTGGTCTGATTGCGCCGCTATTTGCGCCGCTTGGATTTGGAACATGGCAAGCAGGAAGTAGTTTAATCGTCGGTTTCTTTGCAAAAGAAGTGGTGGCTTCATCGATGTTGATTATAACAGGTGGATCGGCTGGATTACTGACGTTATTTACACCAATAGCAGCAGCAAGTTTCTTAGTGTTCACGCTATTATATATTCCATGTGTGGCAACCGTTGGGGCCATGTATCAAGAAACAAAATCAGCAAAAACAACAGCAGTTATGGTAGGTTATGGATTTGTTGTAGCCTATATACTATCATTCGTTGTTTACCAAGTAGGAAATTTAATTTTCTAACTAATAATTTTGTTATTAATACTATTTACGTGGCAGTAGTAGATTAATATATATAAGTCCTACTAAATTTTTCGTATTTATAAAATTTATAGTAGGACTATAGGATATCGTCGTACCAAGGCAATTAAGATTCTAGGGCTGCACCTATTAATATGAAATATTTATCCCTTGGTATATAGATAAATGAGGTGATACAAGACACAAGTCTGGTATCACCTTTTTCATTTTTTAATAGACAACTTCATATAGTCAAGCATGACGTTTTTATTTGAATGCAAAGCGTGATAAAATAGGATGAAAAATATTAATTTGAATGGAAGTATTTGATTGTTTTCATTAAAGATGAAGGGTGATATACTTTTACAGTTGTGCATGTCATTACCAATGTTAGTGAATAAACCCTACCATTTTTTTGCATATAGCGATGGATTACATCAGGGGCAATGACTTCAAAGAAAGCTCTGAAAGCTTTTGTTTTTGTTTTCCTACTGTCAACAAGCCAAAGTAATCGTCATCCGTTTAAACATTTCAGATTTGAAATCATTTATATAAGACCAGATAAGTTTTAGGCATTTTTAAAACTTTTAACTGGTCTATAGGATACCGTCGTATTAAAGTATTTAAAGTATAGGGTCTGACTCTTGGAATGTAAAAAAT
>JBOFCV010000359.1:0-9613 GCA_051646305.1 Turicibacter sp. | reverse complement strand
ACACTTTGATTGATGATACGTAATAATCTTGCTTTTAGCCAGTTATCATCGCTTAATGCGTCAACCCAAGCAGGTTGTTTAATATCTAATTCTGACACTGGGAATTCATATAATGCTTCACGTAACACACTATAAATATCTTTTTTCGTCATATTTTCAACGCTTAATGGAAGAACTGGAACACCATACTCATTTTGCATGTCATCACGTAAATCCAACACATCATCCGTTTTCGGATGCGTTGAGTTTAAAACAATAATGAACGGTTTATTGATTGCTTTAAGTTGCTCAATGACTAAACGTTCAGCTTCTAAGTAATCCGCACGTTCAAAATTTCCAATTGAACCGTCAGTTGTCATGACAATTCCAATGTGTGAATGGTCTTCAATTACTTTTTGTGTCCCAATTGCAGCAGCTTCTACAAACGGAATAGGTTCATCATACCAAGGTGTTGTAACCATACGTGGTCCTTCTTCAGTTTCATAACCATCTGCATTTGGAATCACATACCCAACACAATCAATTAATTGTACACTTGCAGTTACTTCTCCTTCAACTGTTATATTCACAGCTTGGTTAGGAACGAATTTCGGTTCAGTTGTCATAATTGTTTTTCCATTTGCACTTTGTGGTAATACGTCGATCATACGTTTTTTCACATCTTCATCTTCAACTAATGGAATAACTAGTGCCTCCATAAATTTTTTGATGAAAGTTGATTTTCCCGTACGGACTGCCCCCACTACTCCGAGATAGAATTCGCCATTTGTACGAGCAAAGACGTCTCTCATTAATTCATTAGTTTCCATATCATAAACCTCCGTTTTCACTTATATTTTCTCAATATAAATGTATGATGTTAATCCCCTACTTTATGAGAGAATTAGAATAAAAAATGTTAAAAATATTTTTCCCCTTACCTCTATCTCCGTAAAATCTAATATTTCAACTCATTCTAACCCCTTTATGCTTTTAATGTCACATTATAGCAAATACACTTCTAGAAATTCTAAACTAACTTCTCCTATGTATTTATCGCTATATGGAAGCTATTAAAACTTAATCTCTGAGTTAAAATAGTTGAATAAGAGGTAACTTGTATTTTCTTTCAAATTATATGCACCATCTATCGTAAGTTAGCACTATTTTGGAAAACTTTATCAATTTAATTTATTTTTAGTCACTAGGTTGATGAATTACGATTAAACATTTAGAAGTTTCATCTATAAACTATCAGGCTTTAAACTAACACTAAATAAAGACTAACAAACCTATTCATCTAATTCCCCCATTACTCAAAACAATTGAAAACTCAATTATTACCTTTGTAAAAAAACTATTTTATTAATAAAAAAAAGCCCATTACCTAGTTGTAATGCGCCTATTTCTATTACTTTTAAAAACAAAAAACTAGTTAGAGAAGATAAATCCTTCTCTAACTAGTCAGATGACATAATTTAATTACATCATCATCTTTAACAATTCATTCATATCTTTCGGAACTTCACCATTCAAAATCATTTTAGTTAATTGTTCTTCAACCTTAGGATCTACTTTTTTGCCAACCATCGCTGAAACACTACTAATTAATGCACGAACTTGTTGTTCATTTTGCAAATCCATATCTGAAGCTTTTGATGCAATGTTAAAGATTTCATCTTGATTTACATTGACATCTTTAGAGAACATCCCAAAAATATTATTAAACATATTACCACTCCTCATATCATTTTCAATATTATCTTATGATAGAAAGTAGGCAAATGTTCCAAATTTTTAGGTTTTCTCCTATATTATTTTATTGTTCAAGCTAAAATGATTAATAAAATTCTGGTTTCATTTCACGGGTCATTAATTGAGCAATTGCTTGATTTGGCTCTAGCTTATTGAAAATAACTTGATATACAGTTTCTACAATCGGCATTTCAATGTTCAATTCGTGGGCAAGCTCATAAGTCGCTTCACACGTGCGAACCCCTTCAACGACCATTGTCATACTATCGATTGCTTCTTGTAAATCTGAACCACTTCCAATTTTATAACCAGCTTGCCAGTTACGGCTATGTACTGATGTACACGTTACAATTAAGTCACCTAAGCCACTTAAGCCACTAAAAGTTTCTTCATTAGCGCCCATTGCTTCACCAAGTCTTTGAATTTCAACCAAGCCTCGTGTAATAAGAGCAGCCTTTGCATTATCTCCATATCCTAATCCAGCTAAAATTCCAGCTGCTAGAGCAATGACATTTTTAATTGATCCACCCACTTCAACACCAATTAAATCATCTACGCGATATACGCGGAAGAAATGATTATTGAAAAGATTTTGAATATCATTTGTCATATCGTTTACTGTTGACGCACATGTAACAGTTGTAACAGCTCTCTCAATTACCTCTTCTGCATGAGAAGGACCTGATAAAGCGACAAATGCAGTTAAAAGATTAGGTTGGATTTCTTCGGCTACAATTTCAGATACACGTTTATGTGTCCCTGGCTCAATCCCTTTACTTGCATTAATAATAATAACATCATGGTTTAATGCATTATTTAAAGACTTTAAAACATTTCTAATAACCTTTGTTGGAACAGCTAATAAAATAGTATCTGTTCCCTCTAGTGCTACTTGTAAGTCTGTTGTTGCAGTTAAATTTATTGGCAAAGTAATTTCTGGAAAAAAGAATGAATTTTGATGATTATCATTAATATCCTTAACGATATTTTCATTTAAGTCATACATCTTAACAACATGTCCGTTATCACATAATACTTGCGCTAAAGCTGTCCCCCAGCTTCCCGCTCCTATTACTGCTACTGTTCGAGTCATCATATTGGCCTCCTTTACTTCTTAATTAATCTCTGCTACGTGCAATGATATGAATCGGTGTTCCTTCAAATCCAAAGGCTGCTCTTAAACGATTTTCTAGATAACGTTTATAAGAGAAATGTAATAACTCAGGATCATTTACAAAGATAACAAATGTTGGTGGTTGTGTTGCAACTTGTGTTGAATAATAAACACGTAAACGTTGACCATTGTGAGTCGGCGTTGGATTCATTGCAACAGCATCCATGATTACATCATTTAAAACATGAGTAACCACACGTTTCTTATGATTTTCAGCTGCTTGTTTTAACGGTTCAAATAATGTATGTAATCTACGTTTTGTTAAAGCCGATAAGAAAATAATCTCTGCATAATCTAAGAAGGCCATATCCGTGCGAATTAATTCTTCCCACTCCTTCATTGTTTTATCATGTTTTTCAATTGCATCCCATTTATTAACAACAATAACTACACCACGTCCTGCTTCATGAGCATATCCCGCGATTTTTTTATCTTGTTCAATTAAACCTTTTTCAGCATCGATAACGATTAAACATACATCACTACGTTCAATGGCACTTAATGCACGAAGCACACTATATTTTTCAGTTGTTTCATAAACTTTTCCTCGTTTACGCATCCCTGCTGTATCAATAACAACATATTTTTCACCGTCTTTAACAAATTCGGTATCAATTGCATCACGTGTTGTTCCTGCAATATCACTAACAATAACACGTTCCTCACCTAAAATAGCATTTGTTAAAGAAGATTTCCCTACGTTAGGGCGTCCGATTAAACAGAATTTAGTTACATCTTCTTCATAGTCTAATGGTTTCTTTTCCGGCATATTTAATACGATTTGGTCTAACATATCTCCAAATCCGATACCGTGAACTGCTGATGTTGCGATTGGGTCACCAAGACCTAATGCGTAAAATTCATAAATTTGTTCTCTGAAACTCACATCATCGACCTTATTAACAATAACAATAACGGGTTTCTTTGTTTTATATAACATGTTTGCAACTTCTTGATCTGCTTGAGTAATACCGTCACGTGCATTCGTAACGAATACAATAACATCTGCCTCATCCATTGCAATCTCAGCTTGTTGTTTAATTTGTTTAATAAACGGCGCATCTCCGATTTCAATTCCACCTGTATCAATTACATTAAATTTACGAGTCAACCATTCACCACTACTATAAATACGGTCACGAGTAATTCCTGGCTCATCTTCTACAATTGAAACACGTTCTCCTACTATACGATTAAAAATGGTAGACTTCCCTACATTAGGACGTCCCACTATTGCCACCACAGGTAATACCATGTTGCCACCTACTTTCAATTTTGCACTTTATAATCTTTAATATTATAGTAGTTTTCCTACCAATTAGTCAAATAAATAAGAATTTTTCACAATATTAAAATAAAAAAGGGGTGAGTCTCACCCCTTAATATCGAATTTATTTTAATAAATCTTTCAATTTATCAGCAAATAAATCCCCTAGTGTTTCGTTTTGCACGTCTTCTTGTTGCGCCATATAATTATTAAATTCTGCACGCTCGGCATCATCTTTAATACGTCTGATACTTAAATCAATTTTACGTGTTCTCTCATCATAACGAACAATTTTTACATCTACAATTTGTCCAACAGTTAAGACTTCTTCAACGCGAGAAATTCTTTTATCAGCAATTTGACCAATTGGTAAGAACCCGACAATATCTTCAGATAATTCGATGTATGCTCCTTTTTCATTGATACCCGTAACTTTACCTGCCACAACGGCAGACACAACTACTTTATATGAATCCCAAGGATTTGATTTAATTTGTTTTAAAGAAAGTCCTAAACGATGTTTTTTTACATCCATTGAAATAATTTTAACATCTACTTCTGATCCTACTTGGACAAGTGAAGCAATATTTTCTAAAGGATTGTAAGAGGCTTCCGTGAAATGGACTAATCCTTCGATATAATCAGCCACTCTAACAAATGCACCTAATTCTGTTACATTTGTGACAACACCCGCTACAAGGTCTCCTACTTTTGATTGATATGCTTCCCAAGGATCAATATCCACTTTTTTCAACGATAATCCAATGCGTTTATTTTTTGCATCAATTGAAATAACACGTGTTTTAACCGCTTTTCCTTCAGATAAAATATCTTCAAGTTTAGCTTTATTATCCCAAGAAAGTTCTGAAACATGAACTAACCCCTCAACTCCTGGAGCAATTTCAACAAATGCACCAAAATCGGTTAAGCGAGTCACGACACCTTCAATAATATCATTAACTTGACAGCTTTGAGTTAACTGTTCAAAAGGCGTTGGTAAAACAGCTTTAATTGAAAGTTGAATTTTTCCGCTTTCAACTTTAATAATTTTTGCTGTTACTTTTTGATTAACAGCTAATACATCTTCAACTTTTTGTACTTGTAAGTGGGCAATTTCAGATATATGAACTAATCCTTCTAGCGCTCCAAAACGAATAAATGCTCCATATTTTTCAATACGTTGTACTGTTCCTTCTACTACATCTCCAACTGCTAATGTTTCTAATTGTTCTTTGCGTTGTGTTTTCAATTGCTCTGCAACTACTACTTTTCTTGAAACTCTAACTTTATTATTTTTAGGATTAAACTCCACAATTTGTACAGGCACAGTTTGTCCCACATAGATTTCTAAATCAGTCACGAAATCAACATCAATCATATTCATTGGTAAAAAAGCTTCAATTCCAATATTAACGATTAAACCACCTTTTACACTACGAACAACTTTTGCTTCCAGTGTTTCTGACTTTTCGAAAGCAGCTTTTAAATCTTGAAGTTTATTATATTCAAGAATAGCAGTTCTTGATAATAAAATTTGCTCATCTGACACTTTTTTAACCATTGCTTGAATGCTATCCCCAACTTTTACAAGTTCCTTAGCAGATTCTACTTTATCAAGAGTTAATTCATTTAAATAAATAGTTCCTTCAGTTCCACAATTAATATCAACAGTTACTTCTTGAACGGTGACCCTAACTACCTCTCCCTCAATAATTTCACCTACTGCGGGTAGTGTAAAATCTCCATAATCAAATTGCTCATTTAATTCCATCATTTCTTTATCCCCCTCATTATTTTTATTTAGGTAATCCATAATCAAATCCCCACCCTTTACAATCGTGATAATTCGATCAACTACCTCATTAATACTCATATCTGACGTATCTACTACAATCGCATCGTCCGCTTTCACTAAAGGTGAATGCACTCTCGTTGAATCTAATCTATCTCGTTGCTCAATTTCATCCTTTAACGTCTGCAAATTGCATGAAATGTTGCGTTGAGTGTTTTCTTTAAAACGACGATTTGCTCTAACTTCTACCGATGCTGTCATAAATATCTTGTAATCAGCATTCGGTAACACATTAGTACCTATGTCACGTCCATCCATAACAACATTATCAATTTTAGCATATTCAATTTGTCTTCGTTTTAATTCATCTCGGATTGTTTTATGTGCTGAAACTGCCGAAACATTTTTTGATACATCTGTTTTCCGAATCTCTTCTGAAACATCTTCTCCGTCTAGAAAAACTTTTTTATCATTTGTTAATGTAATGTCAGTTTTTTCTAATAATTTCATTAGTTCTGCTTCAGCTTCGACATCTATACCCGATTTTAGTGCTTTTAAAGTAATTGCTCTGTACATTGCACCTGTATCGATATAAACAAATCCTAATAATTGTGCTACTTTTTGAGCAATAGTACTCTTTCCTGCTGCTGCGGGTCCATCAATTGCAATAACTTTAGAACGAACCATTATCATCACCTCGACTGTCATTATTTTAACACATTAATGTTTTTGTAAACAATAAAAAATAAGTAACTTTTAACTATTTTGACTCTATTATAAAAAAATAACCAAACGATATTCTTAGATTAACAAAAACGTTTAGTTATTTTTTTTCGTAATTATAAAATTATTCAAGACTCATTCTTTATTTTATAACATGTAGTTTTTTTAATATTACCCTAAACATAGATTCTTTCTTAACTTCCAATGAAATTAAATTTTCATTATCACTCATAGTTGATGGTATATTTTCAGGTTCTAATTCTGCATAAAAGGCATTTAAATCAGTCTGCTTTCTTAAGTTGTTTTTACTTTCCTCAGTAAAATCGCATAGCGGATCAACATTTTCTTTTATTTGCTCAATTGCCTCATTTAAATTTAATTGAGATAAGTCTTGTGCATACTCCTCAATTACTGTATCCCATTCAGAATTATCTAAATCAACATTTTCATTGAAAATCAATTCAATATTTTTATTAAATACATCATCTTGATAGTTTTTATTTGAATTTTCTTCATTTTCAATAATTTCATTAAATAAAGAACTGATGTTGTTTTGTTCATTTTGATATTTTCTTAATTTTCCATAATCATGTTGAACTAAAGCATCTAGGTATGCATAATCATCATCAAAATTACCTTCGGATGCCATTTCATCTAAAAAAAGATTACTTTCGCTCAAAATTGTCAAAAAGTTATCTGAAATTTCTGTTGAACCTGGAATTAGGGAATCAATTTTATTATCTATTAATGTCTTTTCTAGTTCATTCCACTCACTAAAATCTTCATTATTTATCATTTGAGTAATCTTTGCATAAGTGTTTGAACCATATTTATCGTAAAGAGCATTGATTATATTGCTTGAACGTTGATTTAACTCTTTTTTAAATTCATTTAAATCTTGATCTTCAAAAAAATCATCTGAGTTTTTTTGTTGTTCAACCTCTTCATTGATAGATGTATGCGTAGTTTGCGTGTTAACTAAAGTGTCATTCACATATGCTCTCAAATTCGAGACTTTAGAATGAGATGGTATCTTGTTTGTCGTTCGACTACTAAAGTATAACCTTCTTAGTTCATCATAATTTGCATTATTCTCCATCTCACCTACACTCCTTCATTGGACATTTTTATTTTATTCGACAATTATGAATTATCGATTTTTCTGTAATTTTGTAAAATAACAAATAAGACTAGGTAATTATATCATAATTTCAAATTATTTAATCTTAATTTTTGAATTTTTTTTAGTTTTATGTTTATAATATTTTTGTAGTTCAAAAGAATTATACTAAAAACTTCATCCTTCGAAGGGGGAACTTTATATGGCAAAATATAGTCTTGTTTCAAAAGATGATTGCATTGCATGTGGTGCTTGTGGAGCAGTGGCTCCAGATTTATTTAGTTTTGATGACGATGGTTATGCAGAAAATATTTTTGCAGGTGACAGTAATTCTGGGACAGTTGAAATCCCTGATAACCTAGAATCTGATTTAACCGATGCTGCACAAGGATGTCCAACAGAAGCCATAAAAATACAAGACTCACCGTTTAACTCTTAATTTTTTTCACTTTAAAACAGGTTTAGTGATCACTGGGATAACTAAACCTGTTTTTTTATTGATGTGCAAATAATTGCTACAAATGTTCATTTTATATCGAAAAATTTTTATGGCTTTTATAATCAGATTAAAACTTTCTCATTTTACGATTATGTAATTTTGGACGTGCATTCGGATCATTAGCCATTGTTACTAATGTTTTAATTTCATGTGGTGTTAACGGTCTAAACTCACCTTGAGCTAAGCCTACAACATCAATAATACCAAATTGCTCACGACGTAACTTCTTAACCGGGTGTCCAACGGCTTCAAACATTTTTTTAACTTGATGATAGCGTCCTTCATGAATAGTTAATCGAACTTGAGAAGAATCATTTTTTCTATCAACTGAAATCAGAGTAGCTACTGATGGTTTCGTTTTATAACCATCAATTTCAACACCACGCGCTAACTGTTTTAAATCTTCGGTTTCAATAATTCCTTTGACACGTGCTAAATAAACTTTATCTATCTCACCACTTGGATGCATCATTTTGTTTGAAAACTCACCATCATTTGTCATTAACAGAACTCCTGATGTATCATAATCTAATCGTCCAACTGGATATACACGTTCTGAAATAACACCATCAAAGAAATCAAGAACTGTTCGGCGACCTAACTCATCAGAAACCGTACTTATATATCCTCGAGGCTTATTTAATACAAAATAAACTTTTTTCTCAGTTTGAAGTTGGATTCCTTCTACCTCAATTTTATCTTTTCCTGATACTTTTGTTCCTAATTCTTTAATGACTTTATCGTTGACTGTTACCTTACCTTCTAAAATAAGTTGCTCAGCTTTTCGACGTGATGCAACGCCAGCATGGGCAATAACTTTTTGCAATCGTTCCATAAAATAAACTCCTCCACTTCACGTCACATGTTGTACATGTTTCGACATTAAATCTCATTTTACCTTTATTATGTGTAAAAAGCAATATTTAATCACTTTTGCTCTCGATTAAACGTTCAAATACTCTTGGACGTTATCTCTATCTTATTCTGGACATCCTCATATAAATTAAGCCATTTTTTATGGTTTAGGTTTACTTAATTCATATTACTTTCACTATCTAAATCAACGTATTATTAAATCAACTCGCTAAGATTTAACACTCATTACTTATCTTGAAATGATATAATACCATTTTTTTCATAGTTCCTTCTTTCCTTTTTTAAATCATGGAGGATTTATATAGCAAACCATTTCATGTCATTTATCCATTAAATATTTTAAAGAAGACAAACTCCCGCTACATTAAAAAAAGTTAACCAATGACCTACTTTAAAATAAGTTAACCAAAATAATAATATTAATACCT
>JBOFCV010000346.1:0-10910 GCA_051646305.1 Turicibacter sp. | reverse complement strand
GTAGCTTAATAAGTAAAACTGCGCTAATAAATAGACCAATTGCAAAAATTAAACTAGATAAAATAATAAATAATCGTGTGAGGTTAGTGAAGGTGCTTTGCAGTGCGAAAACTTCATCACTTGCATTTTTAGAGCTAATTCCATTTAGTTCAAGCATCTGGCTAACATCTACGATATCAGAAAAATGAGATACATCATAACTAATAGAATAAATTTCTTGATCTTTAATAGGTGTATACAGTGACTGCTCAATGTCTGAACTAATAAAGAAATCATCGTAACCAGCATTAAAAATACCGCTGATGACAAGTGTGTGGGTCACAGAACCCATAGTTAGTGTTAGCGTTTCACCAACAAGTGTATTAATCTGATCTGTAAACTTTTTGGCAAGACTTGGTGAAATAGCAATTTCATTAAGTCCTTTCCGAGGCATAACGCCATAGGATAAAGTCTCACTTGTTTTTGGCATTGGAAGTTTTTCAGATAGCATTTCAGTTTTATCTCCAACAGAGAGAGTCAAATCATAAAGTGTATATTGATAGTAGATATTTTCAATCCGTTCATCATTAGAGAGTAACGTTAAGACAGAGCCATCAACATTTCCTTTAATATAACCATTGTTAAAGGCTGTATTTTTTTCTTGGAAGTCAAGAATGGATTGTTCCATCAAATTACTAGAAGAAAGTGAAAGGATAAATGCGATAATACCAATCGAAATAGCAAGCGAAACAGCCAGATATCGTTTAATATGAACTTTGAAGTTTTTAACTGCAAGATTTTTTTCTGATGTCATTCCTGTCGATGTTTGATTGAGATGATTTGTGAAGTTTACAAGCGATGATTCTTTTTTGTTTGTGAGTATTTTTGAATCTTCGAGCGTAAGAATCTCATCGGCAAAGCTTGATATATTTGAATCATGGGTAATCACGATAACTAATCGATCTTTCGAAATTTCTTTTAATAAATTCATAATTTCAGTCGAAGTCTTTCGGTCGAGAGCTCCAGTGGGTTCATCAGCAAAGATAATTTTGGGCTCACTGATTAATGCTCGTGCAATTGCCACGCGTTGTTTTTGCCCCCCCGATAGGTTTTCAATTTTTTCATTGGCTTTTTCTTTTAAGTTTAAGTCATCTAATAGTTGAAGAGCCTTATGACGTCTGTCTTCTAAGCTATCTAAACTGAATTCACAAGCGAGGAGGATATTGTCAAGAGCGGTATACCCTCTTAGTAAGTGATAATTTTGAAAAATGAAACCGACATTATCTTTTCGATAATGACATAATGCAGAGGCGTCCATTTTGCTAATAGAAGTACCACAAACTGTGATTTCACCACTGTACCCCGTATCGAATCCCGCAAGGAGATTAAGTAGTGTCGTTTTCCCACATCCTGATGCCCCAAGGATACAGACAAGTCCATTTTGAGGGAATTCAAAGTTTACTTTATCAAGAATAATCGTATCACTATAATTTTTTGTTACGTTACATAGTTTTATCATCCTAGCGTTCTCCTGTTTTTAGTGAAGTAATGGGATTTGTTTTAAAAATAATAAGAAGAGTTACAACATAGGATACACTACCAACTAAAGCAAGTAGTAAAACACCTGTAAATAGTAACTGAGGACTCATAATATTTGTATTTAAAAACGTAGATGTTGTCATGTTAATAAGGGGTGATGTGAGAAGGAATAAAATAATAGAGGCCATAACTGCTAGTGAGAATTCAGAAAATGTAAGTATAGATAATTGTTTATGATTAAACCCACTGATTTTATAAATAGCATATTCACGTTTACGTACAGTGGCAGTAATAAGTGCCACTGCAAGGGCAAGGACAAGGGAAAGAAGTGAAATTAAGTTCGTTGCAGATCCTGATTGTGTGGTCGTTTGTTCATTTAATCGGACCATATCTTCTACAAGTTCAAATCGCCCAAGAGGAACAATTCCCTGTGCATTTAGTTCATCTTTAATTGCAATCATATCTTTTGGAGAGTTGGCTCTAATAGAGAAGTTAACAGATTGATTCAGCACATTTGCCTGATTTCGTATCTTATCAACTAACGCTTTACTAAAGAAGAATGAATCGTCTATTGAGTATTCACGTACTGTACCTCCTGATTCGCTAAAAGCTGTAGTATCTGCGATACCAACAATTATCCCATTAATTGAAACAGGCATGCTGACAGGTTCCCCACTATCCCAGTTGTAAATACTGCCGTTAAGCGTAATCGATTTGCCAATTGCCTGATCCTCTGTTAGGCCTATTCTTTCTATAAAACTTTGAGGAACAACGATATCATCTGAATTTCCACTAGGCATGTTTCCAGTGGTTATTTTATTTAAAACTGGAACATTGTTAGACGTTTCAATTTTATATTTTGTTCCATCTACTGTGGCACTAATGTCTTGTAAGGGTTGTAAAAAGACCGTATGTGCGACTCTCTCATCGTCTGAATAAATTTCATATAGCCCGCTAATGTCCTGTGTGACATTAGCATTAGGTTTATCATCATTCCCACCAGCTGCACTCATAAAGCTACCGATAATATCAATATCTAAAAGCCCATCACCGTAAGTAGCATAGAGTTCATCAAAAATCCCCTTACTAGTATCAGTGACTGCTCCGCTAACACTAACAAGCAAAAGAATGGCCGATAATAAAAGAGAAAGGGTAGTGATTGCAAAACGGCCCATTTTACTTTTTAAAGTGATAAGTGACATTTTATAGGCATTGTTGATTGAAAGTGAGTGCCTGAACTGATGAGAGAGTGATTTAAAATTCCCATTATTTTTTTCGTTTGTTAAAATTAATTCTCCCTTATCCAGTTGATAAACCGTTGATTTATCATCGATCAACGACGTGTCATGCGTGACGATAATAACCACACGTGTCTTTGCGATATCACGTAAAATATCAACAATCAATTTTGCAGATTTTTTATCTAACGCACTCGTTGGTTCATCTGCAATAATCACTTGAGGATTTTTCATCAGTTCTCGGGCAATCGCAACACGTTGTTTTTGACCACCTGAAAGTGATTTAACTTTTTGGTTTGCTAACTGACTAATTTTTAACGTTTTCAGAACGATTAAAGCTTCATTTTTACTAGGTAAATCTTTTAGATAGTGAGGTAGCATGATATTTTCTAACACACTATATTCTTCAATCAAATTAAAATCTTGCCAAACAAAACCGAAAATATTATTATAAAAATAACTTTTTTCATTATCTGTTAAATCTTTTATACTCTGTCCGCAATACAATACATTTCCTTCGAATTTTTGTTCTAGACCACTCATAATTTTTAATAGGGTGGTTTTTCCACTTCCAGAGGCTCCGATAATAAAGTTAAGTCCTTTACCTATTGTTAATGAAACACTATTTAGCGCAAATTCATCTCCGTATTTTTTTGAAATATTTTTTAGTTCAAACATTATTTTTCCCTCGCTTTTAATTTAATATATCCATTGTAAAATAAGTGAGATAAAATTTGCGTTAAGAAACTTTTCTTAACGAAGAATTTATGTGTGTATGCTATGATAGATATACGATATAAGAGGTGAGTTATGATGAGGATTTTGATTGTTGAAGATGAAAAAGATTTGTGCGATGCAATTGCTGAAGGTCTAGAAATTGAAGGGTATGCTATTGATAAATGTTACGATGGGAAAAGCGCTTATGATTTAATCACCATAGAGAGGAGTTATGATTTAGTAATTCTTGATTTAAATCTACCTAAAATGGATGGATTTGATGTGTTAAGAGGATTAAGAATGCAGAATAAAGAAATTAAGGTTCTTATTTTATCAGCTAGAGGAAGTGTCTGTGACAAAGTATTAGGACTTGATTTGGGAGCTAATGATTATCTAACTAAGCCCTTTGATTTTGAAGAGTTAGAAGCGAGAATAAGAAATTTATTGAGAAGACGATTTATTCAAGAAGATAGTGTTATAACCTTTCACTCGTTGTCACTTAATATGATAAAACGCAAGGCGTATACCCGCGAAAAAGAAATTAACTTAACAAAAAAAGAATTCGCCATGTTAGAGTATCTATTACTAAACAAAGATAGGGTGATTAGCCAAGAAGAACTTATGGAACATGTTTGGAATATGGAGGTTAATAATTTTAGTAATGCGATTCGTGTCCATATTGCGTCACTTAGAAAAAAGTTAAAAGCCGAACTTGCTTATGATCTAATCCAAACAAAAATTGGTGAAGGGTATTATTTATGTGAAGAAGGTGAGGACATATGTTAAAATCATTATCTATTAGGCTTAGACTTTCAATTTTAACGATGATACTACTTACTTTTTGTTGTGTGGGACTGACTGTCATATTAAATTTTTCTGCAAACAAAATGATTCATATAATGGAAGCACCCAAGTTATATCCAGCACTGAATTCGACGACAAGTCATATTGAATCAGAAGCCGACAATGAGTACCCACTTATGGGGCTTACGCCCTCACTAGAAGGTCAACTTGCAAAACAAGGATTTAGAGGAGAAAGTGTTTTTTATACGCTATTTATGATTCTACTAGGGGGAAGTCTAACTTATTATATGTTGGGTAAAGCATTAGAACCATTGAATAAATTGAATTATCAAATGAAAAATACGTGTGTTCATAATTTGGCTGAAGATATTGAAGTTCCGCAAACAAAAGATGAAATAGGGGAGATTACTGAATCCTTTAACGACTTAACACATAAATTAAATGCTAGTTTTTTGATGCAAAAGCATTTTTCTCAAAATGCAGCACATGAGTTACGTACACCGCTTGCAGTACTTAAAACAAAAGTAGATGTTTTTAAAAAAAGAAAAAATCATACACCTGAAGAATATGATTCTTTAATTGAAGTAGTAGAGACTCATACCGAAAGATTATCAGAGCTAGTCAAAAATTTATTGGAAATGACAAATATGGAAGCGATAGAACTGAATCAAACTATTTCATTACATCACCTATTGTTAGATGTTGTCCATGATTTGGATTTACTTGCCGATGAAAAAGGGATTAATCTGTTAGTGAGTGGAGAAGATGTCAATATTTTGGGTAATTACAATCTCTTGCATCGTGCCTTTTACAATCTTGTTGAAAATGGAATTAGGTATAATTGTGAAAGTGGATTAGTTAACCTCTCTTTACAAGATAGAAAAGAAAAAGTCATCATTTTAATAGCTGATACAGGAATTGGGATACCAGATGATATGAAAGGCAGCATTTTCGAACCATTTTTTAGAGTAGATACCTCTCGGTCACGAGAGAATGGAGGCGCGGGTCTAGGGTTATCCATCGTAAAAAGTATTATCAATAAGCACAAAGGGCAAATTGTAGTCACGAATAACAAGCCTTGTGGAACCGTGTTTGAAATTAGTTTTAACATTGAAAGACAACATAAAGATAGTTAACAGTCGTGTTACAGAATAATAAAAAATCAAATTAATATACTGGTAGAAAGAAGTTCAATGGGGAGGAACAGTTCATGAGTTGTGTTTTTATCATAATTTATCTGATCATGTGTGTGGGACATCTCTGGTTTTGTTACGTTCAAAAGCGTCAGTATCAACGTCTGACAAAAGTCATGCTGATGCCATTATTACTGCTGTTTGTGATGTCAACGCCTGCTACTGGCAAATCATTAATCATAGGAGCCCTTATTTTTGGGTTTTTAGGCGACGCTTGTTTGCTTTATGAAAAAAAGAACATTTTTTTCATTTCGGGACTAATCTCATTTTTAATAGGCCACCTGTTATATATCTTTGAATTAGCAAGTAGAGTGAATTTGTTACAGAATTCAACAATTAGTATAGTCATCACATTGATTGTAGGACTACTCGGTATTGTGGTTTTTAAATCAATCGCACCTTATTTAAAAGAGATGAAAATCCCGGTAATAGGTTATACACTCACCATTCTTATCATGCTGATTTATGCTTTAATATTTGGAATCGTTCAACAGACTTATATTTCATTCATAACAGTTTGTGGCGCACTCTGTTTCGTTGCTTCTGATTATTTATTAGCACGAAGCCTCTTTGTAAAGCAGTTTAAACAGCAAGACTTCTTCATTATGGTGACCTACTTACTTGCACAATTTTTGTTAGTAATTACTTTACTAGGTTAGCGAAGTTTTGTTATATTCAAATAAAAATGAATCTTCCCATTTAGGTGTGGAGGTAACTTGCCTGATGTAGGGATGGTTGTCTTCTTAAGATGAAAAAATAAATGATTACCGTCATTCTTGGCTATCTAAGAAGTAAAGTTTATCCTATTTTTTAACACTTAAATCCTCTTTATTCATTAGAACGGTTTATATGCTCTTGAAATAACTAAATTCAACAGACGAATTTCTATAATTATTAGTAGAATTTATGATATAGTGAGGAAGGTTATTTTGAAATAGGGGGGAACAAGATGGAACGCGATATGACAAGTGGTAGTATTTTAAAGGTTATTTTATCTTTCTCGCTACCGATTTTAATCGGAAATTTATTTCAACAATTATACAATTTAGTGGATACCATTATCGTAGGTCGGTTTTTAGGTATCGAGGCGTTAGCCGCCGTTGGCTCAACAGGAACCTTAATGTTTTTAATTGGAGGCCTTGTCATAGGAATTAGTAGTGGATTTTCAGTGATGATTGCCCAAAAGTTTGGTGCAAATGATGAAGAACAGGTTCGTCTTGCAATAGGAAATGCCTCAATTCTAGGTGTTATTTTAACCGTGATCATTAGCACAATATCTTTGCTGGGTATGTCTTCGTTACTTCGGTTATTAAACACACCGGAAACGATTTTAGGAAATGCCACAACGTATATTCAGATTATCTGTGCTGGGATTTTTGCTAATATGTTTTATAACGTAATGGCGGGAGTTTTACGGGCCATTGGTGATAGTAAAACACCTCTTTATTTTTTAATCGTCTCAACGGTTTTAAATATTATCCTGGATATTATCTTTATTGTGATTTTTAAATTGGGTGTGGCGGGAGTTGCTTATGCCACGGTCCTTGCACAATTTGTATCGGCTATACTTTGTCTTCTTTATATGGTGAAGAAATATCCATTTCTACGACTTGGTGGGGAGCACTTTAAATTAAATAAAGAAATTTCAACTCAGCATCTTCGCCTTGCTATTCCAATGGGACTTCAATTCCCAGTAACCGCAATTGGAGGTCTTATTGTCCAAAGTGTGTTAAATAAAATGGGTGCCAATACGATTGCCGCTTTCACAGCGGCTGTTAAAGTTGAGCAATTGGCAGTTTTACCAGGGGCAACACTTGGAGCCACTATGGCGACATTTTGTGGGCAAAACATAGGGGCAAAGCAATTTGACCGAATTAGAACAGGCGTTAAAACAGGTATGCTCTTAACCTTTGGAATTACAATCATGTTAATTGCGCTCATCTTTTTATTTGCCGAACCATTTATCGGTTTATTTATAGAAGTAGAGAATGTAGAGGTATTATCGATTGCTAAACAGTATTTAACAATCGTTTCACCCGTTTATATTGTTTTATGCTTGATGATTGTTATCTCCAATGCTTTACAAGGAATGGGAGATTCTATGGTTCCCATCCTTTCAAGTGGAACCGAATTAATTTCACGTACAGTTGTTGCATTAACATTGCCAACCGTTCTAGGATTTACAGGGATTTGTCTAGCAGGACCTGTTGCCTGGGTTTTATCTTTTGTTATGTTAAGTATTATTTATTTTAGAAAAATGAAAAACTTTAATCATTTAATGACTGAATAAAAAAAGCTTCCCTCAGTGTCAATGTCATTGATTAACTAAATGACATTGACGTTAGGGGGCTTTTTTGTGGAAATTTGACATGTATCGATCATTAATTATTTTGATCTATCTCCTTAAAGTAAAAAGGTTTGAAGTAGTTTTCAAAGTGAGCCAGTTGAGGTTTTTATAAATGAACAACAGGGATGATTGAAACGGCATAAAGTAAATATCGTGTTCTTACAAAGACAAAACCCTGATATTTAGAAAAAAAATCATCTTAACCAAGGATTGGTTAGATTATACTGTTATTATAAAAGGATATAGTAGAACTTCTATTCTCGGTTTTATAAAAAATGCGTGTAGGATTGTATGGAAAATAGCTTTGACTAATTTGATTAATCGCTGGACATCGATTGGAAGTCAATTTACTATCTTATTTACGGTTATTTTTACGATGTTTATTGTCGTTGTGATTTATATTTTATATTTTATTCTAACAAATAGTGTGTGAAAAATAAGAAAAGCACCTCATTGACGAGGTGCTTATTCTATAAACAAACTTATTTTTTATTAAATATGATATTTTTCTTTATGCCGGTAATAAGTTCGTTAAATTTTGAGACGTTCGTCGTTTGAAGCCGATGACGTAACCGATCTGATTTAAGAGATAGTGATGGTTCATCGATAATATCGTCCCACTGTGTACTTAATAAATCGTGAAATCGTTGGAGTTCTTCAGCATGGATTCGTAGATCGTTTTTAATATTTAGTGTCTCTAATTCTTCTAATGTTAATTGTGCCAATGTTGATTTTATATGTTGGTACATATGAGTTCCACCCCCAAAAAGAAACTATATGTTATATAGTATTCACTATATGAGGAATGGTGTGTCGATATTACAACCTTTTTTTGCTTTTTTAGCGAGTTGTGGAGGGCTACTAATAAAAAAACACATGAGATTGGGTCTCATGTGTTTTTTAAGGAATCATTTACTTAACTTTTTCTTCGCGTTCTTTAATTAAAATATCGATTTCTTCAACTAATGTTTCAAACATTTGATCTTCAGGTACCTTGCGTATAATTTCTCCATTTTTAATAAGAAGACCTTCACCACGACCACCGGCGATTCCAATATCTGCATTTTTAGCTTCTCCAGGACCATTTACAGCACATCCCATAACTGCCACACGAATTTCGTGAGGAATTGTTGAAAGGTATTTTTCAACGCGTTCTGCTAATGGGATTAAGTTGTATTGAAGACGTCCACATGTTGGACATGAAATTAACGTTGCCATGTTTTTAACAAGGTTAAAGTTTTTTAATATTTCACGAGCCACTTTTATTTCTTCAACAGGATCAGCACTTAGCGAAACACGAACGGTATTTCCGATACCTTGATTTAATAAAATACCAAGGCCGATAGCACTTTTAATTGTTCCCGAGAAAACAGTACCGGCTTCAGTAATCCCTAAATGAAGCGGATAAGTAAATGTTTTTGCTGCTAACTCATACGCCTCAATAGCTAAATCCGTATCTGATGCTTTAAGTGAAATAATAATATCTTCAAACCCTAACTCTTCAAGAATATCCACGTGGAATTTTGCGCTTTCAACCATACCTTGGGCTGTGGCTTTTCCATACTTTTGTAGAATCTCTTTTTCTAATGATCCGGCATTTACCCCGATACGGATGGCAACATTTTTTTCTTTTGCAGCTTCAACGATTTGACGAACACGGTCCACATTTCCAATGTTTCCTGGATTAATACGAATCTTATCAACGCCACCTTCAATTGCAATCAGCGCCAAACGGTAATCAAAATGAATATCAACGACTAAAGGAATGTTAATTTGTTCTTTAATCTCTTTGACTGCATGAGCATCTGCTTCATCTAAACAAGCGACACGCACAAGTTGGCATCCAGCCTTGGCTAATTGATTAATTTGTTCAACTGTTGCGGCAACATCATGTGTTTTTGTTGTTGTCATACTTTGAATGATGACTTCATTTTCGCCACCAATATATAAATTTCCGACTTTTACTTTTCTTGTATTTGTTCGATGAGTTAAAACTGACATCGTTATGCACCTCGATTTTATCTTTTTTTTAGATTATTTAGCGAATATCTTAAAATAGCCTAAGTTAATTATATAATAAATTTGAACTCTTTCAACTACTATACATTTTTAAGGAGGAATAGTATGGAAAAATTTACATTACCTGAATTACCATATGCTTATAATGCCCTAGAACCTTTTTTAGATGCATTAACTTTAGAAATTCATTACTGCAAACATCATGCCGCTTATACTAAAAACTTAAATGCGCTTGTACCTGGCCACGAATCCTTTTTTGATAACAAAACCATTGAAGAAATTCTAAGTCACGTTGATGAAATTCCTGAAGATATTCGTCAAGCTGTTATTAATCAGGGTGGGGGATATGCCAATCACAATTTATATTGGACCATGTTATCACCCAATGGGGGCGGAGAGCCGTACGGGAAGCTAGCTAGAAAAATTAAAGAGACTTTTGGTAGTTTTGAAAAAATGAAAGACTTATTAAGTAAAGCAGCTGTTAGTCAGTTTGGATCGGGTTGGGGATGGCTTGTTGTGAATCAAAATGGGGAATTAGAAATTATGCAAACTTTAAATCAAAACTCCCCGTTAAGCGTAGGAAAAACACCTATTTTAACAATCGATGTTTGGGAACATGCTTATTATTTGAAGTTTCAAAATAGACGCCCTGAGTTTGTTGATATCATCTGGAACGTGATAAACTGGGATGAAGTAGAAAGCCGATTTGAAAAAGCGCTAATGTAAATAAAAAAATAAATTGTTATTTTAACAAGGGGATAATTAATAGAGGGTCTATGGTTAACATCAACCATAGACCCTCTATTTTTAAAAGTGAGAAAATAGTAATGAATTTTACGATGGAACACATTGTTCAAAAGATTTCATGAAGAAATTTCAATAAGATTAGTATCAATGTTATGTTCTCGATAAGCCGAAATTGGTTATACTAGAAACAGGTTAAAATTCCTCACGATATCAGAATGGAAAAGTTTTGTACATAAAAGTTATCAGGGGAAAAGGTGAACAGGGTAGCTATTTAGACATCAGATGGTTTTAGTCAAATTTCTATATCTTTAAAAAAATGAATTCAAG
>JBOFCV010000344.1:0-4066 GCA_051646305.1 Turicibacter sp. | reverse complement strand
GAATCAAAAAGAATGGTCGCCTAAAAATTTAAAGCCCGTTCCCGTTGCTATGTTAAAAATCAATAAAAATGGTGCCATAGCTGGAATTATTTTTAATCTCATAGCTGGAATCTGTTTGACGTTTATCCCAAAATATATTGGGGTTTATCTAAACACTGAAGATTTGAATACCATGATTCCGCTCTTTAATTTAGACGTCTTAAATCAAACCATTGGGTTGGTGTATATAGGAATCACAATCTCTATTCTTAAAAATATCGTTCATTTATTAAATGATAACCTAACTATAAAAGTGGCATGGGTTACCGTTAGTTTAAATGTAATCGCATTGATCCCCGGTCTATTATTTTTCTTAAATCCAAATTTGTATAACGCTGAATTTGTTCCAATGCTTTTAAAACTTGGATTTATTGAAACTTATCAAGCGCCACTAGCTAATCAAGAGATGATCTTGACGATTTTGGCACTGGCAATAGGGATATCAGTTGTATTAGAATCAGGAACCCTTTTGTATAAAGCATTTAAATATAATCAAAACTAGTGTTTTAACTAATTGAAAAGAGCTTGCTAGATAAGGTGCGACTGCCTTAACTAACAAGCTCTTTTATTTTTTCACACAGATAAACTAAGAAGATAATGAAGCCGATTAATGTTGCAGATGACGGTATTGGAGTGGGGTCATGCCGGTCTGTTTTTTGAATAGGGAACAATAGTAGGTTTGGTTATTATAGCCCACTCCCAAGGCAACATCTAAAATTGACCGATGTTTATCGATTAAAAAGTATTTGCTTTTTTCGATTCTAAATAGGTTAAGAAAATTTGAAAAGGTCATGCCGGTTTCATGTTTGAACAGTGAGCAAAAATAACTTTTGTTGATATTGATAATCCCACATAATTCATCAAGTGAAATATTTTTATCAAAATTTACATGGATATAGTCGATACTTTCTTTTATATAAGGATTAAATTGGACAGCGCAACTGTGGTGATTGACAATCATTTTAAGTGTTGTTCCAATTAAATCAATACAACAAGCAGGTTTGGAGGGAACTTCCTTATAGAAAGAGTCTTCTTGACATTGGAATGGACCGACAATAAAGTGGCCTTTTATTTGTTTCTGTTGAATAAACGGCCAAATAAAAAAATGAATATCTTGCATTTGTTTTATTTGTACTAAGTTTTCATGTGTTGATTGATAAGCTGAAATAAGGGATTGGTTTTGACAATAAAATTTTAGTTGAGAGGAGAGGCCTTCTTCTAAAATTAATGATTCCTTTTCGTTTATGAATTGAATAGGAATGCCTAGATACCGATAAAAGTCATGGATAATACTTTGTAATTTCTTCATACGTCCGTTCTCCTTTTAATGATTAATGTTCTAATTTTTAATAAATACCTAAAAATACTTATAAAAAAACGATAGATAGTTTAAGAAATTAATACTAAAATGATTTAAAATATAATCATTAGTTGATAATCATTATCAATACCAATTAATATTATCCAATAAATAAAGGAGAAATGCAATGAGAAAAATAGCTATTTATGGAAAAGGTGGGATTGGGAAATCAACGACGACATCAAATTTATCTGCTGCTTTATCAACAATGGGATTTAAAGTGATGCAAATTGGATGTGATCCTAAAGCTGATTCAACGAAAAATTTAATGGGTGGTCAATTTATCCCAACTGTCTTAGAAGCGATGAACCGGCTAGGAGACGCAATTCAATTAGAGGATATTGTCTTTGAAGGATTTAATGGGGTTTTATGTGTGGAGGCAGGAGGGCCAACTCCTGGGGTTGGCTGTGCCGGACGAGGGATTATTACTGCATTTGAAAAACTAGAACAGTTAAATGCGTTTGATGTTTTTAAACCGGATATCGTTATTTATGACGTGCTTGGGGATGTCGTGTGTGGGGGATTTTCAATGCCAATTAGAAATGGATATGCGGATGAAGTCTATATCGTGACGTCAGGTGAAATGATGTCGATGTATGCAGCTAGCAATATCTCAACGGCGATTAATCAATTTAAAAATCGAGGATATGCTTCGTTAAAGGGATTAATTTTAAATGCCAAATGTGTAGAGAATGAAATAGAATTAGTTCAAAATTTGTCAAAAGAAATTAATTCATCAATCTTTCACTATATCCCACGCGATAAAGTGGTGCAAGTATCTGAAAATGATGGAAAGACTGTTATTGAAAGAGATAAGGCAGCCAGTATGGCAGATGTTTACTTAGAATTAGCAAAAAAAATAATTGCATAACTAAAAATTGGAGGAGTTTATATGAAATTTAGAAGTTTATTATCAATCGTTTTATTAGCAGGCGTTGTTTTAGTTGGATGTCAATCAGGAGGAAATGAAGCGCCGGCTGTATCAGTTGAACCTGTTGTTGAAGATACAGTCATCACAGAAGAGGTAGAGGAAGAAAAAGAAGTGGCTGAAGAACTTTCAATTGTAGCTGCAACGGTATCTGCAACTCAAGTTTTAGCAGAACTTGGTGCAAATCTTGTGGGGATCCCAACGACAGCCTCGGTATTACCTGAGCAATATGCAGGGTTGCCAGAAGTAGGACAAGCGATGAATCCAGATTTTGAAATTGTGGCTTCATTAGATGCTGATTTATTAATTATGGATGCTAACTTTAAAGATAAAATTGAGGGAAGTTTAGAAGCGTATGAGATGGATACCTTTTTCTTTAATACGACAACATACAATAATTTCTTAGAAAGTATTACACAACTCGGTCAAGTTATTAATAAAGAAGAGCAAGCTTTACAAATCGTTTCAGAAATTGAGAAGGCAACAAGTGAAGCTCTTGCAAATAAAACAGAAGAAGCTCCAACTGTTGCGATTATTTTTGGAGCAGGAGAGAACTTTATGTTAGCAACAGAAACTTCATATTTAGGTGATTTAGTTCATACGTTAGGCGGTAAAAATATTTCAACAGAATTAAACACGGAGATAGAATCAGCATATATTCAATTTAGCTTAGAGCAAATTTTAGTGCAAAATCCAGATTATATTTTACGCTTTGCTCATGGAAATATTGAAGAGACAAGTAAGATGTTTGATGAAGCATTAGATGTGAATCCAGCTTATCAAGAACTGGATGCGGTTAAAAATTCAAAGGTTTATGATTTAGATTCAAGTCTATTTAATGTGTCAGCAAATTTAAAAGTTAAAGAGGCAATGGTTATCCTTGGAGATATCTTATACGGTAACTAAAGATGAAATATGATAAAAAATATTTTATTATTTTAGTGGCGTTTATTGCGTTATTAGCATGTATTATTATTTTTTCAACGGTGGGGAGTGTTGATTTAAGTTTAAATGAAATAATCAGTGCCCTTGTTCATAATGATAATAAAATGGTGACGACCATCGTTTATAAAATGAGATTACCTCGAAATATTTTAGCCGTCATAGTAGGGGCTAATTTAGCTGTATCAGGTATTTTACTTCAATCTGTTATGAAAAACGCACTTGCGGATCCCGGGATTACTGGGGTTTCAAGTGGGGCGAGTGTGGCAGCCATTATTGTCTTGTTAGTTGCACCAGGATTTACAAGTGTTTTACCCATTCTTGCATTTATTGGGGGTGGGATTGCTTGTTTCCTTGTCTTCACGATGGCATGGAAAAATGGATTAAAGCCTGAGCGAGTGGTGTTAGCTGGTGTTGCGGTGAATACCATTTTAGGTGGGTGTATCTCGTTTTTCTCAACCATGTATAGCGAACGAATTCAAAGTGCGCTTCTATGGTTAAATGGGAGTTTAGCGACGAAAACATGGGTAGATGTTGAGATGTTGTTTGGTTATTCGATGATTGGATTAGTTTTATCTTTACTGCTCATTCGTAGCGCTAATGTATTACAGTTAGGTGAAGAATCAGCTACTAATCTTGGGTATAACGTGAATAAAACGCGTTTAATTATTTGTATCGTTGCCGTCTTCTTGGCTGCTACTTCAACAGCTGTTGTTGGGATTATTAGTTTTGTTGGGTTGATTGTGCCTCATATTGCTCGAATGATCATGGGAAGTGACCATAAATATACCATTCCG
>JBOFCV010000338.1:0-11672 GCA_051646305.1 Turicibacter sp. | reverse complement strand
TAAGTTTTAAGATGTTCGATCAATTCTTTTTTCATAAAAGCAATCATTTTACGACCTCCATAAACAAGCTCTCAAGTGTGGGTTCAAGCATTTCATATTTTAAAAGTGTCACGTCTTGCTTGGCAATAAACTGTAAAATGCTTTGATCGAGTTCACTTAAGTAAATAAGTATTTGGGTGTCAGTGATTTCAATTTTGTTAACGTTAGGTAGTTTTTCTAGTAAGGGACCTATTTTTTGCGCTTCACTATCAGTACGTAACACTAAACGAATCACATCATGACGGTGAGACTGTTTTAATTCTAAAAGGCTTCCTTCTAAAACTAATTGGCCATTATGTAAAACTGCTACTTGATCACAAATTCGTTCGACATCGGATAAAATATGGGTTGAAAAAATAACGGTTGTTTTTTCTTTAACCTTTAATAAAATATCTAAAATTTCTTTGCGCCCTAGTGGGTCAAGTGCTGAGGTGGGTTCATCACAAATTAACAGTTTAGGTTCGTTTAATAAGGCTTGTGCAATGCCTAGACGTTGTTTCATTCCGCGGGAGAATCCGCCAATTTTACGATTGATACCATTTAACCCAACAAGTTCTAACAGTTCATCACTTTTGACTTTGATTTGTTGTGAAGACATGCCGGTTACTTCGCCACATAACTTTAAGTAGTCACGTGGCGTCATGTATGAATAAAACTGTGGCACATCAGGTAAATAACCAATAAAACGATTTGTTTTGGTCTGCCCGTAAGTTACCTTTTCCCCACAGACAAAAACATCACCAGAATCTGCTTTTAACAAACCCAAAATCATCTTCATTGTGGTTGTTTTTCCAGCCCCATTTTGACCTAAGAAACCGAAAATACAATGTTTGGGAACAGAGAAATTTAAATCTTGAATCACTTGATGCGTACCGAACTGCTTTGATAAATGAGTAACTTCTAAAACATTCATTACTCTTCCCCCCGACCAATTAAGAAGTAGATAACAGGTCCGATAATTTGAATTAATAACACAATAACAATCCACATGGGTTTATTTCCGAATCGATAATGTGGGTGTTTAAGGACATGTACAAATGCTGTTATAGCTAACGCTAATTCCGCAATAACTAACGGAATGATAAATGGTAAATACTCTTGAATGACCGCCATTATTAAGTTCCTCCCTATAAATTAAATTTTAATTTTTCAACAATATCAATAAATCGTTCATCATCTTGTAAACTCAAGAAAGCCGGATTTTGAATTAAAGCCTCAATCATACTTTGCTTAATAACTTTTTCGCTGCGAGGAGCAACCTCCATCCCATTTTCTTTTAACCAGTCCTCAATTAAATCAAAGAATTCATTTCCTTTAATTTTTAGGGGGAAGAAATTTGTGGTGGTAAGTTTATAATATTCCTCTAAGTACTGGATTGCTTTATCTATATTGCCCAGTTGAGTGTAACACGTTGCAGCGGTTAACATAATTGGAACTATTAAATAAGGATGCATCTTCCGAATTTCAAATAAATCGTCCAAGCCCTGTAATTTTTGAAGTAAGGTTTCAAATTGTTTTTCAGAAGATAAACTCAACGTTAATAACATCGGATAACTTTGCAAAATATCGACTAGATGCGTAAAGAATCCAACTTGAATAGAGGCCTTTGCTTCGTGCATTTGTCCTAACATTTGATGAGCTGTTGCTTTCATGACTTCAGTGGAGACTACCGGCTGATTCGTATCACCTAAAAGTTGTAGTGCCTGTTGGGCCTCACCAAGTAATAAATGACAATAGACCTCGAGTTGTAGAGATTGTTTTGCTAATTCCACGTCATCACTTTTTAATTTGACACGTTCAAATAATGTTTTCGCTTCTTTATTTAAACGTATTGTTTCATCTGGTGTTTTGGCTAACATACTATGATTAACTAATAGTAGTCCAATCTTTTGAAGTAATGGAAAACAAGAGTAATATTTCTTTATTAATGTCTCACACTCATCAATGACTAATTCGAATGGTTTTGAAGCAAAATCAAGACAGAGGCGCTCATATAATTTTTTAATATCTTCTTTTACCATTTGGGGCTCATAGCCCATTAGCTCATCGATACTAATATTAAAAAATGCAGCTAAGATGGGTAAAAACGTGATATCTGGGTAACTTTGACCCGTCTCCCACTTAGAAATGGCTGCTTTAGAAACACCCATGTATGTGGCTAGATCATCTTGAGTTAACTGTTTTTCTTTACGCTTGCGTGTAATCATACTAGCCATATTAATTTCTTTCATAAAAAACACCCCCTCAATAAATTTTAATATTTCTTGATACTTTCATTATATGTTTATCGTGACGAATAGACAACGGAACCAAAGTATACTTTTGTTGATAAAATCAACTGATGGTTGATTTGAGTAAAGAGCTAACTTTTGAAAATTATAATTTTTATTTAGAGAGACGTAGATAAACTAAAAAAGAGGTTGTATCTCCATGACTATAAATGTTTAGTCATTTTGATACAGCCTCTTTTTATAATAATTTTTCTAAGTTTTCAATTAATTCCCCAATGGCTTGAACATATTGAGTGGCGATTCGATTTGCAATTTCAGTGGCGAGTGATTCATTATAAAGATGAGGCGTTGCATTTCGATCTTCAAGTAAATTAATCCAAAGTAAATCGTCTGTTAGGAGATTGTTAACATAAGCTTTTTTATAGATTGTTCGAGGAAAAGAGTTTTCAAGCGTGACACCTACATCTTGTAGAAACGTTTGTAAATTCATACGTATTAGGTTATTTGCTAATTTAAATCGGAAAATAAGGCAGTCACGAAGTATATCGTTATTTGGATAATCTAGAAGAGATACTTCTTCTAATTTAGTATGAGTTATTTTTAAATGTACAAAGATAGGATCATTTTTTTTCATGGATAAATCCTTTCATTAACTAAATGGTAAGGCTAGCTGCTATTTTCTTGGTAGTTAAACTTATCCACATGTTTCATTTCAAATCTATCGAGTTGATTTTTTTGCTGTTTTTCTGAAGATGAAGATATTAAAGTAGGCGAATAGAATTGAAATGATCGGATTTAGCAAGTTGAAAAATGTGTACGGGGCATATTGTAGGGCGCTCACTCCTAAGGTTGCGCCGATAAAGGCACCGGCTGTTGTCCAAGGGATGAGACCGGTTGTTAAGGTTGCCCCTTCTTCGATGGTTCGGCTAAGCATCCGTGTCTCTAGATTGTTTTTCGCGTAAGCATCTTTATATAAATTGGCATTTAAAATGATTGATAAGTAAGCTTCACCCATAATGGCATTACTTAAGAAACAAGAAGAAATCGTGAGGAGCACTAAATTTCCAACTGAGTGAATGTGACGTAATATTTTAGTAACTAAGATTTTTAGATAGTCCATTTCATCTAATATTCCCCCTAAGCAAAGGGCGATGAATGCTAATGAGAAGGTAGACATCATGCTTTGAATGCCACCTCGTAATAAGAGTTTATCAACAATTTCAATATGTGTAGGTGTTGTATAACCTGTATTTAGACTCATTAAAGCAGTTGAAATGGTTTGGCTTTGCAGGGTGATAGCGACTAATATTCCAGCTATAATTCCGGCTGACATTGAAAAAATAGCAGGTTTTTTTAAGAGGCTTAAGCCGATGACTACAACGATTGGAAGTAATGAAAGTAACGAAATATTAAAGTTTGATGACAGTGTTTCTTGAATGAGTGAGACTTGTGATAAATCGATGCTCTGGCTACCATACTGTAATCCGATTACCGTATACAAAATTAAAGAGAGAAGATAGGCGGGAATTGTGGTATACATCATGGATCCAATGTGGTCATAAAGGTTGGTATTGGTTGCTGCCGAAGCTAAATTAGTTGTATCAGACATCGGTGATAATTTATCTCCGAAGAAGGCACCGGATACGATCATCCCAGCGCTTAATGCTGATGGAATTCCTAAGCTATCCCCAATTCCAAGGAGGGCAATTCCAACGGTTGAGACGGTTCCCCATGAGGTTCCGGTAGCGAGTGAGGTCAAACTGCAGATGATAAGTCCTGCAGGTAAAAATATTTTGGCGGATAACAGATTTAGACCGTGATAAATGATGGTGGGGATTGTACCTGATAATACCCAAACACCAATGGTTGCACCGATTAATATAAAGATAAGTAAGGCATCAAATGATCGAGTGATACTTTGGCTCATAGCAGCTTGGATGCTGTTCCAGGAAAATCCTTTTGTGAGTGTAAAAAGGATGGTTGTGAATAATGAGATGAGCAAAACGACTTGTAAATCTACTTTTAGAAAACCAACGCCCAGTACAAGGACGATTATTATGGATAAAAATAGTGTTAAAGATTCGGTAAATGATATTTTTTTAGGCATGACTTCCCTCTTTTTCTGTGGAGTTATATATCATTATTATAGGGGATTTAATGGGAAATAAATACAAATACGCTGTTTAAATAGTGTTGATAAAAAAAACAGGCAAGAATCTCTAGTGGATTCTTGCCTATTTTAAGTTTATTTTATAAATGATTAATCACTTCTTGCTTTAATGCGCCTAGTGTTTCAGGAGTATATGCACTCATGTTATTCGTGTAATGGGTACTGAATCCATCATTGTCACTGTAACGTGGGATTAAATGAACATGATAATGGAAAACAGTTTGCCCAGCGATTGGCCCATTATTGTTTACAATGTTCATCCCTTCTGCATTAAATGTTTGCTTCAAAGCATTTGCTAACTTAGGAACGATACTAAAAACATGACACATATCTTCTTCTGTCATTGAAAATACATCAGTGGCATGATTTTTGGGAATAATTAGTGTATGCCCTTTTGTTGTTTGAGAAATATCTAAAAATGCTAAAACATGCTCATTTTCAAATAAGATGTGTCCTGGAATTTCTTTATTAATGATTTTACAGAAAATGCAATTGCTCATTTTATTTCCTCCTGTTAGTTAAGTAAAGTTCGTAGAATTTAAAATTTTATTTTAAAAATAATTAGGTTATATCTGTAGTTGATTAATGCCATTTTACCAAATTTTCTATTTCGTGAAAACAAAAACAAAAAGATAAAAAAAATTATCTTAATCGTGGTATAATATAGACTGCTATTTTCGTCAATTTTGAACAAAGAATTAGCTGATTTGACACTAAGTTTGAAAAGGATTAAATGACTATCTAACAGTCATTATTTCTATAATGAAATCTATATTAAAAGAGTCCATTCACCACATGGACTTATTGTGAAAATGACTAACTAGATTCCGTTTAAATGTTCAACGGGGAATCAAATTTAAAGTGGCTTTAGGGCTGGATGACTGACTACGTATTTTTAGTATATATATAGAAACACACACGGGAGGTTACTATGATGAATCGTAAAAATAATCGTGCAAATCTTGAAAAAATGATTTTAGTTGTATTAATTGCATCACTTGCTATTGTTTTGGGTGTTATTGAAGCCATGTTACCCATTAAAGTTCCAATTCCAGGGATTAAGTTAGGTCTCGCAAATATTATGGTTTTAATTGGTCTTTACTATTTAGATCCTAAAGAAATGTTTTTCGTCATTATGTTAAAAACAGTGTTATCAACACTACTACTTGGAACGTTTTCCATGTTCTTCTATGGATTCGTTGGTGCTATTTTAAGCTATATTTCGATGGAATTTGCATTCAGAACATTTAAAGATAAGATAAGTAATATCGGACTTAGTGTGATTGGTGGTGTCATGCACAATATCGGACAAATAATCGTGGCGATGATTTTGATCAAAACCTCGGCAGTCGGTTACTATATGATGTTTTTATTGCCACTAGGAGTTGCAACCGGGGTATTGGTCGGTATTATTGCAAATATGACGATGGCGCGCCTCAACCAATTCGATTTATTCAGTAAATTTTATAAAAACGTTGCGTAAAAAAAGGGAGTATTTGTAATGAAAAATAAAATTTGGCTAGGAAGATATATCGGCGTCCATTCGACGTATCATCACTTAGATCCGCGCTCAAAATTATTAATGATTTTTGTGAATGTTGTGATGATTATGTTTATTTCAACATGGGCCCAACTTGCTATCGCTGCAACGATAACCATAACATATTTATTATTTACAAAAATCTCGATTCGTTTTTATTTGAAACAAGCACTATTTTTAAAATATATGTATCTCTTCTTCATTATTTTCTTTGCTTTTTCGGGTCATACACGTTTAGTCTCGCTCGGATCAGTATCGATTTATTTAGATGGAATCACCGAAGGAATTTTCTACAGTTTTAAAATGATTTTATTTGTTGTGATGGGGGGGCTTTTAACCTTTACAACGGCTCCAAATGAATTAGTTGCTGGGGCGCGTGAACTTATTAAACGCCCAAGTGCTGAACAATTTGCTTTTATGACGAGTTTATCCATTCGTTTAATTCCGATGATTTTGGATGAAGTCAAAGTCATTTATAGTGCCCAACAATCGCGTGGACTTGATTTTTCTGAGTTAAAACTAAAAGAGAAATTAAATAAACTAATGGCGATTATCATTCCTGCCATTGCTAATACGATTAAACGATTAACAACAATGGTTGATGTGATGGAGTGCCGTGGCTATATCGTCGGGGAATCCAGAACGTCAATTTATAAACTTAAATGGACGATAAAAGATACGCTATTCTTAAGTAGCTCAATCATCGCCTTAATCCTCATTATATTTATAAAATAGGAGAACCTAAAAACTAGGTTCTCCTATTTTATAAAATCCCAACTTTTTTGAACATCAAGCTATAAACTGAAAATGTGGATAAGTAAATCCATGCTTTAAGTTATCAACAAAGTAATTTATCGAGGCTTGTCGAAGTAAAACGAATCAGAAGATGAACTAAATGATTATCCCCATATTGAAAAGAAGCTGTGGATAACTTTTGGTCTGTTAAGTTATATATCAGGAGGATGAATTAAAATGAATTTAAAAAACGATTGGCAAACGGTATTACAAAACGAATTTGAATTACCGTATATGAAGGACTTATTTAACACGTTAAAACATGAATATGAAATCAATACGGTTTATCCACCTAGAGAAAAAGTCTTTAATGCCTTTGAGTTAACGCCATATTCACAAGTTAAGGTTGTTATTTTAGGTCAAGATCCGTATCATGGTCCCCGCCAAGCAAATGGCCTAAGTTTTTCAGTATCCGAAGGCGTGGCACTTCCACCTTCACTTAGAAATATCTTTACTGAATTAGTTGATGATATGGGTTGCACTTATCCACAAGCAGGTGATTTAAGTAAATGGGCGATGCAAGGTGTGATGCTTTTAAATACAACGTTAACGGTTCGTGAAGGGACGCCAATGTCTCATGTTGGAATGGGATGGGAAACTTTTACGGATCACGTTTTAAGTTATTTAAATCAAAAATCAGAACCCATTGTGTTTATTTTATGGGGAAAACATGCTCAAAATAAGGCCAAATTAATTGATAGTGATCGTCATTTTATTATCAAATCAGTTCATCCATCTCCCCTATCCTCTTATCGTGGATTTTTCGGTAGTAAGCCTTTTTCAAAAGCAAATGAATTTTTAAAGGAACATAATTTGGATCCAATTAATTGGGATTTAAATGAATCATTAAAATAAAAACGAGGCTGTATCAAAATGACTAAATGTTTAGGTCATAGATACAGCCTCGTTTATTTGATGTATTAACTATTATTAAGGGCCAAATCGATAGTTAATATCATCCTACATCAGGAGAACTTCTCTTGAGTTAAAGGGAAGACCTACTTTTGAGCTTTTAATTGTTCCTCTTGAATCTTTTGGTATTCTTCTTTGTATTTTTTTAATTGCATTAATCCTGGCACCGTATTATATAACTCTTCATCAATAATATTGATAATTCCTTCTACTGGATAGTAATAGTTAATTTCTTCTGGGAATTCAACATAATCAAGATATACCATTAATAATAAGTAGCGATGTTCTGTATCTGGATCTGATAAAACAATGTGATCACGTCCAGCTCCTTCAATAATTCCAACAAATATTCTACTTTGTGGATCGGATCCTTGTGAGAAGGTCATGTGTACCGAACACATTTTTCCACGGTTTAAACGTAGAATATTTTCAATGTATGATTGTTCAGTAGCCACGCGCTTCACAAGTTGCGGAATTGTTGGATTTAGATAAGATTCTACACTCCCTATAGGTGGATTTGGTGTTTGAGGTGTAATTACAGAACCTGATGGATAAGGTGGCTCAACTTGAACACCTGTTGGTGTTGGTGTAATAATACGCCCATAATAAGGATCCATTGATGCCCCGCCATATGGATTTGAATAATAATTCATAAAAACTCTCCCCTTTCAATTCAATTCATTTCTAATTTAAGCTAAATTTTTAATCGTAACACTTATCAGACTCAAGTGGAATATAGAAACAATGTTCTTTAAACCGACCCGAATTCCATTGACCCCAAAATTGTGGTGGACAACTTTCTTGAAACGGATTGTAAAACCATAGTGCTGTTGTTGCAGGTTCTAATCTTTCACCATTAATTGAACGTTTAGCAAGTTTGATGTCTGCCTCACGTGCCCGTTGATAGAAGTAGCCCTTTTGAGTTGCTTCAAATCCACCTGGTGATTGAAAAGTCATTTGATCAATTGTTCTAATGTTTTTAAAATCATGACAATCAGCCAAGATTCTATTGACACAAACATTTCCAACAAGCAACATCCCAATGTCTCCGTCTTTTTCTGCTTCAGCACGCATGAGTCTAGCAAGCGTTTCAATGTCTTTTTGATTCGCTTTGATAACTGCCATAGCATCACCTCTCACTTAAATGTATGGCATAAGCCTTCAAAAAATGCTAAAAAAGTGCGTGATTTTAACAATTTTTTGTAAAATATAAGTTTTGTTAAGTTAAGTTGAGTATCATAAGGATGTGAAAGAGAAAAACTATTGTTAGAGAGGAAATAAAATTCATCTAGACCTTTTAAATAAGGTATTATTCCTTATTTAAAAGCATAAAAAGTTGTTGAATACATCCAGAGGAATTTTTAAAAATAAAAAATCAAGTTAATTAAGAATTGGATTTAAAATTGAAAAAAAATAAAAAAATAAAAGGTTAATACCTTTTATTTTTAGAAGAAAAAGAGTAGAATAAACGTATAGAAATATTTTAAAGGTGGTAAAATATATGGATATCATGACAAGTTTAAAAAATCAAATTATTGGAAAAAACATCAAAATTGTTTTCCCAGAAGGTAACGAACCACGCGTTGTTCAAGCTGCTAGCTTACTTGCACGCGAAAATATGCTAAAACCAGTTATCATTGGATCAGCTGAAGAAGTAAAAGCAGCAGCTGGTGAATTCTCATTAGAAGGATGCGAAATTATCGATCCAAAATGTTATAACCAAATGGATGAAATGGTTGAATCATTCGTTGCAGCACGTAAAGGAAAAGCAACTGAGGAGCAAGCTCGTACTTTATTATTAAATGTAAACTATTTCGGAACTATGTTAGTTCATATGGGATATGCAGCTGGTTTAGTTTCAGGTGCTATTCATTCAACTGGCGATACTGTTCGTCCAGCTTTACAAATCATTAAAACAAAACCAGGTGTAACTAAAACTTTTGGATACTTTGCAATGTTACGTGGAGAAGAACGTTATATCTTTGCAGACTGTGCAATCAATCCAAATCCAAGTAGCCAAGACTTAGCTGAATTCGCTTGTGAATCAGCAAAAGTGGCACGTATGTTTGAAATTGAACCAAAAGTTGCATTACTTAGCTTCTCAACTAAAGGATCAGCTAAAACAGAAGAAACTGCTAAAGTATCAGGAGCTATGGATATCTTAAGCGGAATGGAACTTGATTTTGATGTTGATGGAGAATTACAATTTGATGCAGCATTCGTACCATCAGTTGCGAAAACAAAAGCTAAAGATTCTAAAGTTGCTGGGCAAGCAAACGTATTTGTATTCCCTGATTTAAATTCTGGAAATATCGGATATAAAATTGCTCAACGTTTAGGTGGATTCGAAGCAGTTGGACCTATCTTAGCAGGACTTAATAAACCAGTAAATGATTTATCTCGTGGATGTTCTCCAGAAGATGTTTATAATACAGCTATTATTACAGCAACACAAAGTTTATTATAATTTCAAATTTTAAAACAATGGGAATCTATTTTTCCACTCGTAACAAATTAATAAAAATTGAACTGGGTGTTTGAATTGACACTCAGTTTTTTTTAACATAAAATTGAGACTATAAAGAAGAATCAAAAAAAGCTAGGAGTGAGACGATGTTTGATTTCGATTCGTTATTTGCTGTACCAAATGAATTTCGAGTGTGTGACAAGTGTAAAGCAACAAATATTAATACATTATTACCACGATTAAAGGAAATCGATGCAGATGCTAAAGTATTTATTGGGTGTCAATCTTATTGTGGTCCAGGACGTGATCGTTCATTTGTATTTGTTAATAACAAACCAGTTGTTGCGGCTACAGAAGATGAATTAATTGAAAAAGTTAAAGAAGTATTAAATAAATAATTTTTAATATCTTGACGGGAAAATAATTTTATATAAGTTCAGATAAGGTCAAAACGATCGTAAAAACATAAACCAACCCTTTCGGAGATCATCTGCTTTGCATCAAGGCAGTCTAATTTTTAAAATATAAAAACTAGATTTTCTAGAAAGTCATTTATTGTTTATAAGTTGTTTCATACAATGTAAAATACATTTCTTTTTGTATAGAGTCACTAAAAAAACTTAGATTAGAAGTAAATTTCTTACTTTAATCTAAGTTTTTTTAGTGACGTATTTTTAAAATTAATGCTTCTTTGACTGCGATATAGATTGTAAATAATAAGGTACCTAAAATACTTAAAAATAAGCCCAATCTAAATAAGCTCTTTATGATTTGTTGCATACATAAATTAATCAATTCAGTTCTAAGTGTTAAAGTAGGTGTGTCATCAAAAATAAATTCTATGTAATCCAATGTGAAAAATATAATCATTAAGATAAGCCCAAGAATAAAAAAACTGATTGCTAGATAAAAAATAATTTTATATACGTTTTTGCGCCACATCAAGCCTAATAATCCAAATGAAATAAATATAGATATAATGGCAATTTTAGTGGTGCTTTCAAGAATGGTAAAATTAAAAATTTTTTTTAAGGCACTAATTTGTGGAGTTAAATGATCATCTGAATCTAAAGAGGTAAAAAACTTCCCAATTACATCAGTTACTTCAGAATATATTACTTCCATTTTTTTCAGTGTAAAATCATCGATCTCTGTATAATTTTTTTCTATATAACTGGTAATTAGATTAGTAAATTTATCTACATAATAGGTGGTTAAATCAGGAGAAACATCTATGTCATTTCCTCGTTTCGCTTCAATTCGTTCCTTCAATTTAGTATTGGTTAGTGTTTTTAATTCAGATTTAGTCGTGAAGGAAGGAGCAATAGATTCTGGAAAATTATTATCCACTAAGACCTGCTTTATGTCTTCATTTATTCTATACGAAATTCGTGTAAAATAATGGATTTGATTTTGTATTTTATTTGTCCAAATTTCATCTAACATGCTATTGACCATGACAATTCTAGTTGTTAACATTCCAAATCCTAAAATTAATATGATGCAAATTAAGAAAGA
>JBOFCV010000227.1:0-3370 GCA_051646305.1 Turicibacter sp. | reverse complement strand
GTTTTTTATTACATCTTAACTGCTACACTTCAAATCATCCAGGTTGTGTCAATCTTTGATTCAGTGTTATTACCGCTTCTTCCAATAGGCACACTTCCAACCACGGAACCGTTAATTGCTGGTTTCTTTGAATTTGTTCAAGGTGTCATTCGTCTGTCTGACTCACAAATCCCGCTTCATCTTAAACTCGCGTTAACTGCTTTTTGTGTGAGTTTTGCCGGGCTTTCTGTTCATACGCAAACGTTCATGTTTGCCACAGGAATTTCTGTCTCTTACTTTAAATATTTCATGTTGCGTGTTCTTCATGGCGTGGTTAGTTTTATTTTAATTCTTGTGTTCTTCGAGCCGTTTACCCACCATTTAAAACCAACATTCTTACCCGAGAATTCATATGTACCAAACCCTTACCAGCCCTTTATCCAGGTCACACTCTTGATAATCGGGATGTATTATGTCACTAAAGCGGCTCACTATTTCTTTACCAAAAGAAGAAAGCCTGTTAAGCGATTTAACTAAACACATCAAAAAAAGAAGTGCCTCAACTCACGAGTAGAGGCACTTCTTTTTCATGTTATGAATCAAGGTTAAACTTAAGTCGCAACTCATCTTTAACAAATTCTGGAACAAAACTTGAAACATCGCCATTAAAGCGTGCCACTTCTTTTGTTGCTGATGAAGATAAAAACATATTTTCGGCTTTTGTCATCAAAAATACCGTTTCAATATCGGGTTGCAAACTTTTATTTGTCATGGCAATTTGGAATTCATATTCAAAATCAGTTAAGGCACGCAGCCCGCGTAAGATTGTTTTTGCTCCAATTTGGTTCGCAAAATCAACAACTAATTTATTTTCACAAACCACAACTTCAACGTTTGGTAAATGACTTGTTGCTTTTTTCAGCATTGCCACACGTTCATCAACTGAAAACACTGTTTTTTTATAAATATTTTCTGCGACCGCGATATATAAAAAATCAAATAATTCATACCCGCGTTCAATAATATCTAGATGACCATTTGTCACTGGATCAAATGTACCTGGATAGACGCCAATTTTTTTTTGTTCTGTCATGGTTTATCCCTCTTTAGTTCTCAATAATGTCAACTTGATCATCCTCTAGTTGTTTTTCAAATACTGAAATAGCTGTAATCCCATACTCCACACGCTTAACTTGAACAATATCACCTACTTGCTCATGTAACTTATCTTCTGTTAAGTATTCTGCCATAATGATTCCCGTTTCACTCAATAAATGATTCTCATGAATAAATTCTATGATTTCATTTATTTTTTGTCCTTTATACGGGGGGTCAAGTAAGATTAAATCAAAACTAAGTTGACGCTTAGCAACAGCACTTAATGCTTTGTATGAATCATTTTTATAAACTTCTGCTTGTTTTTCTATTTTTAAATCTTGAAGATTTTGTTTAATGGTTTGATAGGCTGTAAAATCTTTATCCACAAAAATAACTTTATCAATTCCACGACTTATGGATTCGATTCCAAGATTTCCGCTACCTCCGAATAAATCTAGGGCAACCCCTCCATCAAAATATGGACCAATGATATTAAATATGCTTTCTTTCACCTTATCGGTTGTAGGACGGGTGTTCACTCCTTTAACTGCTTTAATCGATCTACCTTTTAACGTTCCGGCGACAACTCGCATTTTAATCACTTCCTATTTTTTTTCTACTTTAATTGTATAAAAAATTAGGCTAATGTCAATATTAACATTGTAGCCATCGAGCTACAGTAAGATAATCCCCCCTATTCTTCTATCATACTTCTCCTCTCCCTTTCACATATGGTCAAAGTATGAAGATAAGCCGCCACCCCCCCTAGGCGGCTTATTTGTTTTTCATAGAAAACATTTACATTCTATATCTCTCGTGGTAAAATAATCCATATAAAAAGGGGGATTTACTCATGGAAAAACCAGTTTATGTTGCGGGATTTATTAAACGCATGAATGCTCACGCCATTGATTTAGGTATAACGATGCTTGCTGTCTTTATTTGCGCCATGTCATTGAATGGATCGATGAAGTATATTATTACAGCTGTTGTTTTTTATATTCTAGTCTTCTTAATTCCAACCTTGACTCACGGCCAAACAATCGGGAAAAAATTATTTAAAGTACAGCCGACATTAAAAAATTCAAATCAGCCCTTAACTTGGTGGCAACTTCACCTTCGTGAAGCAACGAAGTATGTTTTATTTGGCCTATCATTTGGAATCACTCATCTTGCAAGTTTCGTGATGGCAAGTGAGCGTAACGATCGCCGTACGATTCACGATTTAATCTGTGGAACACATGTCATCGACTTACATCCTGATACCATTAATACGAGCCGTGACAATGCAGCAGAAGATGACTACTATAGCAACTATAAGCGTTCAATCCGCTAATTCTTATATAAAAAATAGCACCTCCCCTTTAACTGTGGGCGGTGCTATTTTTTTTTACAAGTTAAACTTTATCCTTCTTATCTAAATGATTTCTTGTAAGCCATCTGCTATAAAGGATGGATGAGCAACTCCTATAGAAATCCAACTCAAATTTGAATCGATACGACGCAGTTATTTTCGTGGATTTTCAAAACTATTAGCGCGTTTATATGTTAGAGTGACTAATTTTTTTTAAAAATTTTGTCATTCTATAAAACTATCAAGATTTTAGTTTTGATTAAATATCTTGGGTGATAGATTTTGTAAAAGTATGTTTAAACTTCACGCAGGATGTCGTCGTACCAAAACGTTTAAGGTTCTCGACCTGCAACTAAAAAGATAAACTATTTATCGCTTGGTAAGTAGACTGCGCTACAATCTCTAGTTTATTTATCGGTTCATATCTAGTCAAACATAGCAAGAGATTTTGAATTAATTAGCAGTGCCAGGATATGCATGACATTAGTCTAAAATCTCATCTCTATTTCTATCTATTGTCACGGGTCTAGAATAGGTAAAGCCACAAATAACTGACGTCAGTGGTGAAACTAACACTAACCCAATGCACCCAACAAATGTATGTAATATTTCTGACGATATTTTCTGTGAATTCAAAATACTCATAAATGGTGTGCCTTGTGCCATATAGACCATCATTATCGTTATATAACTGCCCATATAAGCAAGCAATAACGTCGTCGTTTGACTCCCAACAACTGACTTACCAATCGTTAATCCTGAGGTGATAAGTTCTCTTCGCGTGATACGAGGGTTTGCTTTTACAACTTCGTCTAAGGCTGCCGAAATATCAATGGCAAGGTCTAAGATGGCCCCTGAGCTTGCCAGATAAATCCCGGCTTGAAAAAGCGCCGTTAAATCTATATTTAAATAACCTGCATACAATAGCGATTCCGACCA
>JBOFCV010000218.1:0-9458 GCA_051646305.1 Turicibacter sp. | reverse complement strand
TCGACGTCTAACGTTATTTCTTCAAAAACTGATTCATATTCTTTTTCAACTCGAGTAATTTCAATTTCCATTTCTTCTTCTACAGTAGAAGTTCGTGCAACTGAAATTTCATCATTTTGGCTAAGTTCAATACTTCGTTGTTGTAGTACATCATCTACTGTTTCGACTGTAGTCATCAGGCGGGTTTTAACCCCACCGTCATTGATAACAACGGCTTGCGCACGTGCAATTTCAATTTCCATCCCATCAACAAGGCGGTCATCGAAATTTGCACTCATGTCATCAAAATTTCCAACTCTTATTTCTTGTTCTTTAAGTAATTCATCCACAGTTTGTACATATGTGGTGAACGTGTTTAGCTCTCCATTATCGTTGATGCTTATTTCCTTCAAGTTGGATTGCATGACAGTGTAGACACCGACCACAATTACTCCTAATGCAAGGATAAATGTAATTAGATCTCGTTTCATCTCATGCACCTGTTACTAAAAAATCAATTCGCTAGTTGACTTCAGTTACTTTGATTTGATAGTAACAGTTCACCTCCTTCTTTAGTATGATAAACAAGCAAGTAATCTTTCTAGAGTGAGCTTACGACTCGAATATCATAGCATGTGATAAATTAGAAGGTCAACCCTCGCAACGCTTACATTCAGGGTTTTATACACTTCTTTTACACAAAGGACACATAAACTACCTTTTTTAGACACATTTCGATCCTTTATCTCCCATATCTTATTAATTAGACCGCTATTTTGAAACTGTTTTCGTCTATCAACACATCTATTGTAGAATTATGTAAGCTGCAAATTTAATAATAAATTGGGTGTCACTTAGACTTTCTATTTCTAATATTTTTTCACCCATTGTGAATTTCTCCTCATTGAAATAAGGAGGGTTCTTCTTTAGTTATTTAAAATTTACGTTTCTATAACAGTTGGTCATTTGAATTTTTTTGATTTTAATTTACTTACAGCGACCACTCATACACATTTTCAAATAAAAACAGATCCTTATTAACTAAAAAAAGAGGTAAATTCAATGCTTTCGCATTGAATTTACCTCCTATTGATTTATTAAGTCTCACAACACATTTAACTACTGTTGTCTCGCTGCATCACGCTCAAGAATTTTCTTTAAGTATTTACCTGTATATGACCCTTCTACACAACTAACTTGTTCTGGTGTTCCTGTTGCGATAATCGTCCCACCATTTGTTCCACCTTCAGGACCTAAATCCACAATATAGTCAGCCATTTTAATAACATCTAAATTATGCTCGATAATCACAATGGTTGCACCTTCTTCGATAATACGATTTAAAACCTTCAACAGACGCTTCACATCTTCAATATGTAACCCTGTCGTTGGCTCATCTAAAATGTATAAGGTCTTATCTGTAATACGTTTATGCAATTCAGAAGCAAGTTTAACACGTTGCGCTTCTCCACCTGATAAAGTAGAAGCAGGTTGACCAAGTTTTAAATAACCTAATCCAACATCATTTAATGTATTTAATTTTCTTGCAATCTTTGGATGATGTTCAAAGAACGTCACCGCATCCTCTACCGTCATCTCTAATACATCAGAAATATTTTTACCACGATACGTGACTGTTAAGGTTTCGCGACTATAACGTTTTCCATGACAGACTTCACACGGCACATAAACATCAGGTAAGAAATGCATTTCAATCTTAATGACACCATCGCCACGACAAGACTCACATCGTCCACCTTTAACATTGAATGAGAAACGACCTTTTTGATAACCGCGAATTTTTGCTTCATTTGTAGCCGCAAATAAATCTCTAATATCATCAAACACGCCTGTATACGTCGCTGGATTTGAACGTGGTGTACGACCAATCGGTGATTGATCGATATCGATAACCTTCTCAATATGCTCAAGTCCTTTAATTTCCTTATGAGCACCCGGACGATCTTTTGAACGATATAGCTTAGTTGAAATCCCTTTATATAAAATATCATTGATTAACGTTGATTTACCTGATCCTGAAACCCCCGTTATGACATTAATAAGTCCCATTGGTAGTTTAAGGTTAACATTTTTAAGATTATTCTCAGTTGCCCCTTTAACCTCAATAAAATTACCATTCCCAATTCGTCGCTCTTTTGGTAAATAAATTTGTTTCTTCCCACTTAAATACTGACCGGTAATGGACGCATCAGTCGCCATGACTTCTTCTGGCGTTCCTGCTGCTACAATTTGTCCACCATGAATCCCTGCGCCAGGACCAATATCAATTAAATAATCGCAAGCCATCATTGTATCTTCATCATGTTCAACTACGATAAGCGTATTACCTAAATCACGCATTGATTTTAACGTTTCAATTAAACGATCATTATCACGTTGGTGTAATCCAATAGATGGCTCATCTAACACATATAAAACACCTGATAAACGTGATCCAATTTGGGTTGCTAAACGAATACGTTGGGCTTCTCCACCTGATAGTGAACCAGCAGAACGATTCAACGTTAAATAATCAAGACCCACATTAACAAGGAATGATAAACGTTCTTTAATTTCCTTTAAAATTAAATGTGCAATCATTTTATCTTTTTCATTTAAATTTAAATTTTCAATAAATGTTAGCGCCTGCTTAATTGATAAATCTGTGAAATCATCAATATTTTTTCCATCAATCAATACGGATAAAGCAGCTGGAGATAATCGTCTACCATGACACTTTTCACATTTTGTTTCCGACATTAACCCTTCAATCCATTCTCTCATGAAAGAAGAATTTGTTTCACGGTAACGTCGTTCTAGATTATTAATAACACCCTCATAGGTATCTAACTTTTGGTGTTTCATCCCATTCTCAGAACCAAATTCAAATAATAAAGGCTCTGATGTTCCGTATAAAACAATTTGTTTTTCTTCAGCTAATAATTGTTCGAATGGTTTATTAATATCAATTTGATAATGTTCGCACACTCTATCTAACATTTTACGTGCATAATTATCTTCATTTCCCCATCCTTTAATGGCACCTTCAGCGATCGATAACGAGGCATCTGGCACTAATAAGTTAATGTCAATTGATTTTTGAACACCCAAACCAAGACATTCAGGGCAAGCTCCAAATGGCGAGTTAAAAGAAAACATACGCGGTTCCAGTTCACCCACTGAAAAATCGCAGTAAGGACATGAAAAATGCTCACTGAAAACTAATTCTTCTTCCCCTATCACATCGATCAAGACTTTTCCTTGACCTAATTTCAAAGCGGTCTCAAGTGAGTCGGCTAATCGAGTAATACTATCGGGTTTTAAAGCAATACGGTCAATCACAACTTCTATTGAATGCTTTTTATTTTTCCCAAGCGTTATTTCCTCATCTAAATCTAACATCTCACCGTTAACTCGAACACGGACATAACCGTCTTTTTTTAATTGTTCAAGTACTTTTACATGAGTTCCCTTTTTACCTGAAATAATAGGTGCAAGCACCTGCATTTTAGTTCGTTCTGGGAACTGCAGTAAGCGATCAACCATTTGCTCAACGGATTGAGCTTGAATTTCAACTCCATGCGTTGGACACACAGGTTTACCAATTCTTGCGAATAATAATCGTAAATAATCATAAATTTCAGTCACGGTTCCAACCGTAGAGCGCGGATTTCGATTCGTCGTTTTTTGATCAATTGAAATTGCTGGTGATAATCCTTCAATCGAGTCGACATCAGGTTTTTCCATGTTACCTAAAAATTGGCGCGCATACGCGGATAGACTTTCAACATATCGACGTTGTCCCTCAGCATAAATCGTTTCAAATGCCAGTGATGATTTTCCTGAACCCGATAACCCCGTCATAACAACCAGTTGATTACGTGGAATTTCAATATCAATATTTTTTAAATTTTGTTCACGTGCACCTTTAACAATAATTTTATCATTTTTCATGTCATCACCTAAATTTCATCTTCTTCTATTAAATTGAGTGCGAGCGGTAAAAATAAGGTAAATGTTGAACCTACATCTACTTGACTTTCAACACTTAGGTTTCCACCCATCACTTCAGCTAGCCCCTTGGAAATACTTAATCCAAGTCCTGTACCACCATATTTTCTTGAAATCGAATTATTTTCTTGCGTAAATGAATCAAAAATAGCATTTAACTTATTAGTTGAAATCCCTTTACCCGTATCGGTTACTTTAATTTCTATATAAGCATAGTCAGCATCGATATTATCTAGTTTAAACAATACACTTATTGTGCCTTCCTCAGTGAATTTTATCGCATTTGAAACTAAATTAATAATAATTTGCTTAATACGACTTTCATCTCCGTATAAAACCACAGGTATTAAATGTTCTACAGTAATTGAATAATTTAAACTCTTTGCTTGCGTATCATTAATAAACATATCTTCTAGTAAATCTGCAATCTGAATCAAGTTTAACGCTTGAATATTTAATTTAATTTTTCCCTCTTCAATTCTTGAAAAATCTAATAACTCCGTCACAATATTAATCAACAAATCACTTGAACGTTCAATAATATTTATCTTCTTTAAATGTTTTTCATCATCTACTGTAATCTTTAATAGTTGAACGTATCCTTTAATTGCATTTAAAGGCGTTCTTAATTCATGAGATACCTTAGCAAGGAAATGAGTTTTTGCTTGATTGGCAACCATCGCTTTTTTCCAAGCAAATTCAAGTTCCTGACTTTGATTTTCTTTTACAGCTAATAATCGTTCATTATCTAAATAAGCATTTCTAATCGTGATAAATGGCAAGCGCCACTCACTAGTTAATGAATTAGGAATTTCATAATTCCCACGCCCACATTGCTTCACATAGTCCACAAGCAAATAACAGGGTTTAATAATTGAAATGAATAAAATATAACAGACAATTAAAAATAGAACAATTAAGATAATCAAGTTTAATTCAAATAATCGAATCGTTTCTGATAACACATCAATATGTAGTTTTTCTTTATTTAAAAAATGAAGCAAGGTAACCAGCTCATTATTTGTTTTACTATACCCAGCGTAATATCCACTACTCGATAACAACGCAATCGCTTCATCTAACTTATCATCTCGCAATAATGCGTTTACTTCTTGAATAACCTTATCACTGGTTGGATAAATTAAATCACTAAACGAGTAAACACTTTTCTTTCCAATCGCCATCGTATTTAAATTAACCTGTGATGAACCAAGATCTAAACACATAAACCCTATATGTTCTTCACCTACATAAACCGGCCTAAACATCGTGGAGTAAAGTTGATTATATTGAGGCAACTGTCTGTTTAGCATCCAGTTAAATTCGATAGGGTCAGTTAATTCAAAATAAAAAGCTGTTAATTGCTCGATATTTTCTAAATCAGCTTCCGATAAATAACGTCCCTCATCATGAACATATTTTTGAAGTGGGATAAAACCTAAATTAAGAACAGGTAATTTTTGTTCATAAAGTTGAAAACTTGTATCCAAAAATTTATTTATTTGAATATAAGTTTCTTTTATTGTCATCACGTCTAACAAGTCTTCTTCTGGGACGTGTTCCAGTCCTTGGTATAAGGGTAATAATTTAAGCGTTTCTTTTGATAATTTTTCAAAATGTTCATAATTCCCCTCATACGTTACGTTAAATAAGTTAATAGATGACTCTAAAATTTGTTGATATAACATCAAGTTACTATTTAATTTTGCAATCGTAACTTCTTGTAAAACCTCATACTCACTCATCTTATTTTGATAAATTTCCTCGTACCGACTATAAAAATTAACTCCGAATGCACAAACTACCCCTAAAAATAAAAACCAAAACATCGCAGTTAAACGTCTAAATAAATGTCCCATTCAGCTCTAACGTCCCTCCCGACAACTTGTCTCGATATTTTCAAAATAAAAACTCTGTTACCATTCATTGCTAGATACACACCGATAAATAAACGGTATTCAAATCTTCATGTTTTTTTATCTATCAGCATGCAGATGTCAAACATTTATCATTTGGATATACCATTATCCTAAAATCCTAGTCATCCTATTGAAACAACATAAAATTAACCGTGTCTTATCTATTTTTCAAGACAAAAGTAAACCTTGAAACGTTAGATGTTAACCTATAAAGTTGGTTTAACAATTACCGTCTCTCCTCGTATCAAAACAAAAGATTTCCCTTCAATGAAATAACCCACGATTACAATAAATCCTAACAAAAGCTAATATTTAATCAAATATCTGAAAAGCTATCCCTTACTAAGCTATACACCATCCCTCTATTTTAAAATTATCCCTCATTTAAACGCTGTTTTAAAGGGAAGTGGAAGTTACAAAAGTTAATTAATCTTTCCCTATCTATGAGCCGATAAGATAAGATAAACTAAGCTATCTTTATAACCTCTTTCAAACTCTAATGCTTAATCCCAATTTAATAACTTTAATGTCATTTCTTTTTCATTAGCTTGACGATTAACAATTCCAAATATCTCTTGTGTTGATCGCACCACAACATTAATTTCATAACCATTTGAGAAACTGTCTTGAACTAATTTAGAAACTAATTGATGGAATGATAACTTTTCTGCTAATCCATAGAAATCAATATTGATTGTAATTTCTAAATTTGTTAAACTATCATCCACAAAATGAGCAATTCCAATCACACCATAATAATGTGGATAATACTCTTTGATTGTATCTTTAAATGAATTAAATTGATCTAACAATTTATAATCAACAGCCTGAACCTTTTGATCAGGTAATAAATAAAATTTTTCGTTTATTTCTGTCCAATTTTTAACTTTATCACTTTGTGCAGGTATATGTGTCTTTGCAACCATTCGACCAGGTGTCACAGAACTTTCTTCTTGTAACACATATAATCCAATCATCAGCTCAACATTTTCAAGTCCTTCTTGTGCTCTTACAATATCAACAACAGATTGGGCTAATTCTTTTCCTTTGGTAATTAATTCTGATTCATCCATCGCAATCGTTTGTTCATACCCTAACTCATTCTTAAATGTTTGATAAGGATTTAGGGCAAGACCAATGGAAATCCCCTGAACATCCACACCATCGCCATTCATCACCACATAATCCTGCTCTAGCATATACGCTAAATAAACAGGATTAACACTTGTTCCATTAATATCAATCATGACATCCTTAGATGGATTTAACCCTAAATCCACATATTTAGGATCATCGGCTACTGCCTTTGTTAACTCCGAATCTGTTTTTTTACGAGCTAACAGATTGCGTACAAGGTCTTTCGTAAAATGTTGTCCTTCTTGAAAATAAACCTGATCAGCAGCAAAATATGATTGAGAATGACGCATCAATGCTAACTCAAACTCTTCAATGTCATATCGATTTGATAAATACGAATAAACCAACCCACGAGTCGGGCTTGAAACATAAGGAATAATGGTGCGATAATACTCCGCTGTATACTCATTTGACAACTCTTGCTGAGCTTGTTGAGTTTTAGAAATATCCTCACCCGAAATCGGTGGTACAGGAGGAGACGAACATCCCGCTAAAAAACTAAAACACAAGGCACCCATAGCAATTAAAAAATTACGTTTCATCAACTTAAACCCTCCTTTATGCTTGCATCATTGATAAAAATGTCGCTTCATCTAAAACAGTCACACCTAACTCCTGTGCTTTCTTCATCTTCGATCCACTTTTCTCTCCCGCAATTAAATAATCCGTATTCGAACTTACACTTCCAGAAACCTTAGCTCCACATTTTTCAAGCATGACGCCGGCCTCTTTACGCGACATCTCATGCAACGTTCCCGTTAAAACAACCGTCTTACCGTAAAAAACATGTTGCACATCAACTTGCTCTGAAGTCATGCCTTTATACACCATATTAAGCCCCATTTGGGTTAAATCCTCAATCAATTCTAAGTTAGCCGGTTGCGAGAAATAATGCACGATACTATTTGCAATGACATCTCCCACTTCACCTACAACTTTGAAATCCTCAAACGTTGATTCTTTTAACGTTTCAATATCTTTAAAATGAGCTGCAATCACTTTAGCCGTTTTACTTCCCACATGACGAATCCCAAGCCCGAATAACAAGCGTTCTAAACTATTTTGCTTACTATTTTCAATCGCTGTTAATAAATTAGAAGCCTTTTTCTCACCCATTCGCTCAAGTGGTAATAACATCTCTTTCGTTAACTTATAAATATCGCCAACATTAACAATTAATTTTGTATCATATAACTGCTCCACGACCTTAATTCCTAATCCATCAATATTCATGGCATCTCTTGAAACAAAGTGACATAAACTTTCAACAACTCGGGCCGGACAATCTGTATTTAAACAATAATGATCCGCCTCACCCGCTTCACGAACAAGTTCACTTTCACATCGTGGACAACTAGAAATCATCACAAACGGCACTTCATCACCGGTTCTTGAAGAACTAACAGGCTTCACAACCTCTGGAATAATTTCTCCCGCTTTTCTGATGATTACACGATCATGAATCCGAATATCGCGTTCATTAATATAATCCTCATTATGAAGCGTTGCACGCTGAACACGCGTCCCACCGACACGAACCGGTTCTAACACGGCATTTGGTGTTACCATTCCGGTACGTCCTACCGTAAAAATAATATCTTTTAAAATCGTTTCAACTTCTTCTGCTGGGAACTTATAAGCAATTGCCCAACGTGGACTTTTACCTGTTGCACCTAATTGCTCTTGACTGCTTAAATCATTAACCTTAATGACAATCCCATCAATTTCATACGGTAAATCAAAACGGGCATCACTCCAATTTTTTATATACACTAAAACATCATCAATCGTCTCACAAACCAAACGATTTGGATTCACATTAAATCCAAGCGCACAAATTTTAGTTAATGACTCATCATGCGTTGCACAATTTAGCGCCTTGGCACTTGGAACAGCATAACTAAACATCGCAAGTTGGCGCTTCGCCGCAATTTTAGAATCTAACTGACGAAGTGAACCTGCTGCTGCATTTCGAGGATTTGCAAATAATTCTTCCCCAGTTTGTGCCCGAATCACATTCAACTTCTCAAGTGTTGCCTTTGACATATACACTTCACCACGAACCTCAAGCGGCAAAAGATTTGGAATTTGCAAAGGAATCGTTTGAATGGTTTTTAAGTTTTGCGTAATATCCTCACCCATGAAACCATCGCCACGCGTCGCCCCTTTTACGAATTGACCGTTATCATAATGAAGTGTTACCGCTAGTCCATCAATTTTTAACTCACACACATACGTTGCATGTGGTGCAATTTTTTTGACACGGCTATCAAAATCACGTAAATCTCCTTCATTAAACGCATTGCTTAACGATAACATCGGTTTATCGTGTTGTACTTTTTGGAAATGCGATAAAACCGCACCCCCAACACGTGCGCTTGGAGATGAATCAAGCTTTAACTCTGGATGAGA
>JBOFCV010000186.1:0-3415 GCA_051646305.1 Turicibacter sp. | reverse complement strand
TCGACTAATATGCCCCACTTGGCAACCACTCTTGCAGAGATAACCCTGTGCAGACGTTTCGCCATCCACCACATCGCCGGATAACCGCAGCAAGCTGGAGGCTGTAATCCACGGGCGGTAGCGTAGAGTTTTACCTTCTCAATTCGCACTAGAGTAGTTCAGTGAAATAGCATTGCTCGGCCCACACTCTAGAACAGATGTCATGAATAAGGATTAGATAATGATTCTTGACGCTTCACAGGTAATCGAAAGCTATCGAAAATATGGTTTTGAATACAAAAAACAATATTCAAACTATTCATATTTGACATTTACATTTAAATCTGGTTTTTTCCATAATGCTGAAGTTGTAAAAATAAACAAAAACCCATCAGATACTGAAGACATCAAGTCTAAAATCAATAGTCTTAATGATCTAGGCGTTTCAGCAAAAATAACGGAATACAATAGTTTAAGTGATATTGAAGAGGGTCTTTTTAAAGGATTCTTTGATGTAGACTCTTGGCGAAAAAGAATCCAAGCGGAATATTATGATTATGTTGACTCAGTGATACACTCTTATCCTCAAAATGGAAAAGACCTTACATATAGTTATATCAACGCACCATTTACATTGATTAATCAAAGTGAAACAGAAAACACAGATATAATACAGAACATTATTAATGCATTAGATGCGGATAACGCTCAACTGATTCTAATTGAGGCACCCGCAGGATTTGGTAAGACATGCACATCATATGAACTGATAAAAAAATTAGTTGATGATGAATCCAAGCCAATACCTTTTTTCACTGAATTCTCTAGAGATAGGCAAGCTAGAATATTTAGCCATGTTTTTATTAGAGAAGTAGATCGCGCATTTTCTCAAGTTAAATCAAACGTTGTTCAAGATGAATTAAAAAATGGGCGCATCGTAATGGTGCTTGATGGTTTTGATGAACTATTAAGTGACACACAAAAGTTAGAAAATGTTGATGATTATGAAAATGCAGAGCCAATGCTAGAAACTATTAGCGAACTGCTTTGTAATAAAGCGAAAATTATCATTACATCTCGCAAGTCTGCTATTTTTGATGGCGCTACATTTAGTGAGTGGATTGATCGCCATACTGATAAATTTAGTTTTATCAGATATAGAATAGATTCCCCTAGAATTGAAGACTGGCTGACTGAAAGCCGAAGGAATAGTTTATATTCTGTAGGTCTTGATTTAAAAAAACTATCTAATCCAGTCCTGCTTTCATACCTAAGATTCGTCAATGAAGCTCGATTTGATAAGCTATGTCAAGAACCTAATGAGATTGTCAGTCGATATTTCACGAGCATGTTGGAACGCGAGCAAGAGCGACAAAATTTATTAATGTCGCCCAGTCGACAATCTGATTTGTTGACCAAGCTTGCTGCTGATATGTGTGCTAAAAATTATACCTCAGATTCTAAAGATAAGATTATTGATTTCTTCAAACAAAAATGTAATGAAATTTTGGAAGAGACTAGAAAACTATACAAACCTAGCGATAGGCCAACTTTAGACTCATTAAGTAATACTTTATCTAACCATGCATTCTTTGATCGAAGTAATCAGGGAGAAGGGAGAATAGAATTTATCAATGAATTTGTTTTTGGTAACTATATTGCAGCTGATATATTAAGCACTGAAAATGAATGGATTGCTAGTGATGAAAGATTTGTTGAACCAGCAATTATCTCATTTATCCCAAGAACAAATATAGAAAGGGAAGCGCTCTGGGATGGATTGCAGTCGATGGTCGAATTTTTGAGTAAATCAGACCAAATGAGATGTGAGCTCAGCATGCTGGGACAATTAGTTTCTCCTTCATATAATCAATCATCAATCATGTCCATAGATATATCTGAAATGCATTTATTTGAAAATGTATCTGTAAACGAAATAACTTTCACAGACTGTATTTTTACAAACGTTAAATTTTTCATTGAAAACATAAGAAATGCAACATTTATAAATTGTAAACTATACAATTGTATTGTGCGTGGCGATATGGATAACAATGCAGAGTCATTCCTTTTCTTAAATAGCATCGATAACAATGACATTATTACCCAAATTGAGCACTATGATACTGATAGTGAAAACGAGGGTGAGGCTATATCTGAACTTACAAATATCATTCTGAGTCGATTCTGGCGTCTTGGTAGCGGGAATATCGATAGGTTACATATTCCATTAGTTAGTATATATAAAACTTGCCAAGCTCAGGGTTATAGTAAAAGAGACATAACGCTGGAGCTTAAACGACTAAAAACCACATCGATACTTGAAGATGCAAATGATGGCGAATACATTGCAATAAATCGACTTAAAATCACTGAAATCAAGATTATGCTAGGTAAATAAAATGGCTAACAAAAGCCCACTATCCGCAGCCAAGAATATTGTTGAGACTATATCAAAGTCTCTAAATTCAATAGGTGTAATGTTTAGAATATTCCATAGAGTAAAAGACTCAACCTCAATAGATAAAAAACTACAGACAAGCGAAAAATATTATAAAAAAGAATCAAAAATTCAGGATGTGATCGGGATTCGGGTGGTTTTATATTTTTCTGATGATATTAAAATAGTACATGGAGTTATTTCACGTATTTATGAAGAAAGTAAGAAAGACACCAGCATTGATGATCTTGATGCAACTACATTTAAACCAGTAAGATACAATATAGTTTATAAACTATCAGAAAATGACAGCTATAGTGTATCAGATGACGTATCAGAATATGTGGATTCGACTTTTGAACTACAAATAAGAACTGTTCTATCAGAAGGCTGGCATGAAGTTGAACATGACATGCGTTATAAATTCAAAAGTGATTGGGCAGATAGCCCAGCGGAGTATCGTAGATTAAATGGAGTCTATGCAGCAATAGAAACAAATGAATGGACAATGATCAAAATCCTTGAAGATGTCGCATATCATCACTACAAAGAAAAAAATTGGGAGTCCATGCTAAGACAAAAATTTAGATTACGTATCTATGACTTTACCATCGGGGATGAGATAACAAATATGTTCAACAATGACATTGGTCTTGCAAAAAGTTTTTTCCGATTAGATAGAGATGCATTAATAGAAAGACTTTATGCTCTTAATTATGACTACCCTCTCAAACTGAAAAACTTAATACTTTTTGCAAACGTCGTTTTCATTAAAGATAAGCGTATATTAGATTTAACTCCACCAGTGTTTATCGAGGAATTTAATGGGCGTTGTTTGGCGTTGTTTCCCAAATCAGCCATCAAGCCATAACTGCCCCAGCCCCGGGTGACCGCTACACTCTGGGCTTTCTTACAGGCAGACCAAGGGTGTTCAGTTTGTTTATCGCGCTCACATACGCCATCACTTCTCCCACTTGCCCGTTGTAGTTACGCACA
>JBOFCV010000170.1:0-4665 GCA_051646305.1 Turicibacter sp. | reverse complement strand
TAAACCATATTATTTAAACTAACTTTATATCCACCAAGTAATGATGGATCAACAACCACATTAAATTTAACTTCTTGATTTAATTTTTTTGTGAAAAGATATTTCAATTCAGTTAGCTGACTTCCAGTTAATTCAACTGCAGAATAAACAGTTCCTTCAACAATACCAAGGTGTTTGTTTACTAATTCGTTAAATGCAACTAATATTTCATTGATTAAATCGATACGATCTTTATCAATTAATATCATCATAAAATTAACTAACATTTGATTGGCATGAGTTGAAAAAGCAAGGCTAAGTAGCGATTTTTTTTCAACTTTCGCAATACGAGGATGTGTTAACACATCCATATATTTTGCTTCTGATTTTAATGTTTGAGCAAACATATTAAAATCAGATTTTATATCTTGTAGTGAGTTTTCTTCTAAAGCAATATCAAATAGAGCTTTAGCATAGGTAGAAGCGATACTACTCATGGCTTCCACCTACTTTAGAAACAAATTGATCAAATAGATCTTGATGCACATTTGTATCAATCTCTTTTTGAATCATTTTTTCAGCAGATGAAACAGCAAGTGTTACAACATCTTCACGAATTTTTGCGTAAACTGATTTACGTTGTTGTTCGATATCAGCTGTTGCTTTTGCTAATTTAGAATCGGCTTCTTGTTTTGCTTTTTCCACGATTTCATCGTGCATATGTGTTGCTTGTTTTTTAGAATTTTCTACAATCACACGTGCCTCATCACGAGCCACTTGAACCGCTGCTTGTGCAGATTGTTGTAAAGTCTGAGCTTCAGCTTTTAACATCTCTGCAGTATGAATTTCTTTTGAGATTAATTCTTGGCGTTTAGCTAAGAATTCCTTCATAGGAGCCCATAAGAAACGTTTAACAACGAAGAACAGGACAAGTGTAGAAGCAATCTGTAATGTGAAGTTATACAGGTCTGGCATAATATAGATTTGCAAGTAGGTTGCCCCCTTTCGTATCTGTCTTTAAGGTATAATCTAATCTATGATTATAGTTGACCGATAAATGGGTTGATGAATAAAAGAATAATTGCTACTACGAATCCGTAGATTGCTGATGTTTCGGCAATCGCTTGACCTAAGATCATCATTTGTAAGATATCACCTTTTGCTTCTGGTTGACGTCCAACAGCTGCTGCTGCTTGACCTGCTGCGTTACCTTGACCGATACCAGTACCGATACCTGAACATACTGCTAAACCTGCTCCTACTGCTGACATCCCTAAAACGAATGCTTCATTTGAAATTGTTGATGCAACTGTTTCTAAAAACATAATTAATTCCTCCTAAGTACAAGTTAAATTTAGTTTGTTGTTTTACTTAGTTTGATAAATTCGTTGATGTTTGTTAGCTTTTATTTAGCACATGTAAATCACTTTATATCCGAGTTAAGCGGTTTAAAGAAATTTAAATTTCACATCAAGAAGATAATCAACCTAAGCTTTTTTTTTTGCAATTAATCCATTGCTCCTGACGTCCAAATCATCGTTAACATGATGAAAATAAGCGTCTGAATTGCCCCTGCAAAGATATCAAAATAACCATGCAAGAACGGTGCGACTAATGGAGAGAAGATTCCAAGTGCTTGATAAACAAGCGACATGATAATCCCACCACTTAAAATATTACCAAATAGACGGGCAGATAACGAAATAGGCTTCGCAAGCTCTCCTGTAATATTTAATGGTAATAAGAATGGGAAATCTCCAAGGTACGTATCGTAAAGATAACGTCCCACACCTTTTGATCTAATACCAGAACCAATCATCAACACAATTGTCATTAAAGCTAATGCTAAAGTGACGTTATAATCAGATGTTGGAGGTGTTAAACCAATTAGACCCGAAAGATTCGCAAAGACTAAATAGATTGCGAGTGTCCCGATGTAGGGAGCAAAACTTAAGTGCTTAGCGCCCATTGTTTGTGTAACTAAAGATTCAACTGTTGAGACAACAAGTTCAAAAATTAAAACAATGCCACTTGATGGCTTAGACGGGTCAGCCTTTTTAATTTTGCTACTACTCCAAATGATGAATACACACAGTGCAAAGACGATCAAGACAGAGTTCACAACTGTTGGATTAATCACCTCAGTGATACCTTCCATTGTATCAATAACATTTACAAATGAGTTGTTTCCCTCTTGTCTTCCGACGAAAAGTTTTGTCAGTAAAAGATTCATCCTTAACCTCCTTTCATCTAGAATCCTAGGTATAAATTTCTTTTCATACATTTCAAACTCAATGAATGATACATTGTGTCAGAAATGATTTACTTTACTACATTCGGCTAAAATAGCAACTATTTTAGTCAAATGCTATATATTCAAAGATGTTATTTTTCTTCTTTCGTTAAACCAAAAGTGAAAAAACCATCTGTTTGAATAGCAATTCGAACCATTGAAATTCCGATAATGGCAGCAATGAAAGCATGTGTTCCAAATTGAACAGCAAGCACAAGCGTTCCAGCATAGATTAATAAACGTCCAACTAAGTTTGACATCATTGAACCTTTTGCACCACTTTCTCGTTTCTCAAGGGCATTTCTAGCTCCGATTACAATTAATCGGAAATTAATTAGATTCACAACAACACCCAACCAATACCCAATTAAGATATTGATAACAGGCCACTTAAATACCATGGCAACGCCAGTTAAGATAGCGGTGAAGACAACACCCAGGATAAGAACTCGTTTGGGCACCATTCTAATTGGATCTTTTTGTAGTTGACTCATCTTTATCCCTCTTATCCATTTTAATAATTAGCGTATACACGCTTTTAAGACCACTTCCTACGCCAACAAAGATAAAAATCAATAAAAACAAAGGCGATGTGCCTAGCCATTGATCTAAGAATTTACCGATGAATAGTCCAACAAAAATATTGGCAATCATCGAAATTCCAACTTGTGATAACAGTGAAAGTGACTTCATCGCTTGAACGACTTTACGACTATTACTCATATTATTTTGTACCGAAGATGCGGTCTCCTGCATCCCCAAGTCCAGGGACAATATATCCTCTATCATTTAACTTTTCATCAAGAGATGCTAAGTAAATAGTAACATCAGGGTGAGCTTCATTTACAGCTTTAACACCTTCAGGAGCTCCAACTAAACAAACAAGCTTAATATTATTTCCACCACGTTGTTTAACTGAATTAATTGCAGCGATAGCAGAACCACCCGTTGCAAGCATTGGGTCAACGATAAATACATCGCGTTGCTCTAATCCATCAGGGAATTTAGCGAAATATTCCACTGGTTTTAAGGTTTCTTCATCGCGGAAAATACCAATATGACCAATACGAGCCGAAGGAATCATCGTTAAAATACCATCAACCATTCCAAGTCCAGCACGTAAGATTGGCACAACAACCATTTTTTTACCTGCGATAACATTTGCGCGTGTTTTCACAACAGGCGTTTCGATTTCAATTTCCTCAAGAGGTAAATCGCGTGTAATTTCATACACCATTAAACCACCAATTTCGTTGATGATTTGACGGAATTGCGTTGTCGGTGTATCTTTTTGACGAATTTGCGTTAGCTTATGTTGAATCAATGGATGATTTAAAATATTTACTTGCAGCATTTTCTTCACCTCGACTTATAAATTCTTAGTTCTGTTAGACGTTACTGTCGATTTTTCACTTCATTAAAACCTAACAATATGGTTAATTTTTAAAGTTTTTTTGTTTATTTCCAAAAGATTTTTCATCGTTACTAGTAGTTAACCAGCGACAGATTATTTAATATAAATTCCTTTTAGAACAACCACAATGCGTAACAGAGCTAATTTTTTTGATAATTCAATATGTAATTCTACAACTTTTCTACACCATTTTCAATGAATAATCTGCATAATTAAACAGACATTACCTCTATTATACTAATTTTCCACAATCGCTTCATCTTGTAAAAGTTAAATATTAGGACTTCTCACTTAACATTGTTAACAAAACTCTGTGTTTATATGAGAGGTAACAAAAAAAATCCTAAAATAATAGGATTTTTAAGCGTTTTCATATTTCGATATTTTCCCAATACGAGTGGCATGACGGTCACCTAAAAATGGTGTTTCTAACCAAGTTTTAACAATTTCAGATGCTAAACCAGGTCCTACGACACGTCCACCCATCGCTAATACATTCGTATCATTGTGTTCACGCGTTGCTTTTGCTGAAAATAAATCATGCACTAAAGCACAACGAATTCCTTTAACTTTGTTTGCTGCAATACTAATTCCAATACCTGTTCCACAAATCAAAATTCCACGTTCAAATTCATTTGCTGCTACCGCTTCCGACACTTTAAATGCGTAATCTGGGTAATCAACTGATGACTCATCGTAGCAACCAAAATCTTGATATTCTACCCCTAGTTCTTGAAGTTTTGCTAATACATCTTGTTTTAAGGCAAATCCACCGTGATCACTTGCAATGGCTACTTTCATGAAAACATCGCTCCTTTAATCAAAACTTAATTATATCTTTACAATTATATCACATTTTATCTTTTTGGGAATTTTAATTCAATAAAAAAAATCCCCCGTTACCTTTTGACACGAGGGGCAATTTTTTGTTGTAACAAACGCTTATCACTTATATGATCTAAGCACCGCTTTACTTATA
>JBOFCV010000111.1:0-3892 GCA_051646305.1 Turicibacter sp. | reverse complement strand
GTAACTAGTTTCAAAAAAATAGTAAGACAGGTAGAAGGACTAATCAAAAGTTATGATAGTTCTTCTAACACGCAAGCGCACTGATTATTCTATTTGATTAATAAAGAAAAATAGTTAAAGGCGATAAAAGTACAGGGGGGGATTTTATTGAATATTCATTTAGCTAAAGCAGATAACCAAGACGTTGAAGTGATTCTTAGCGTGCAAATTAAATCATTTAGGGTTCTATATGAGAAATATCAAGATGATTTAACATCTCCGGCAAAGGAAACCGTAGAATACATTTTATCTCGAATGGAGCAAACAACCACGACCTATTATAAAATTATGGCAGATGAAAGAATGATAGGTGCTATAAGGATTCGAGAATTATCAGAAGTCAGATATCAGATTGCGCCTATTTTTATTCATCCTGATTATCAAGGAAAAGGCATTGCCCAAATCGTTATGCATAAAATTGAAAAGATGTATCCTGATGGACAGGTATGGGAAGTGGATACCATTTTACAAGAACCTGGTCTGTGTTATTTATATGAGAAAATAGGATATAAAAAGACAGGTAAAACGAGAGTTGTTAATGAGAAAATGACCCTCGTTTCTTATGAAAAGAAGTGCTAAAGGATAGATTTAAGGTTGAAAGCATAGCATTTTAGATGAATGAAAAGCGTTACAATGGTTAAGGAGGGGATTAAAATGGATATTACATTTAAAACAGAGATGGGACGATTTAATTACAGAGTGGCAGGTTTATTAATACACAATAATAAATTACTGGTGATGAAAGATGAAAACTCACCGTATTATTATATTCCTGGTGGAAGAGTGTCACTGAATGAGCCAAGTGCAGAGGCAGTTATTCGTGAAATTAAAGAAGAAGTTGAAGTCGATGTAGAAATCAATCGATTAGTATGGAGTGTTGAAAATTTCTTTGTGGAAGAACAAAGTGGCGATAAATTTCACGAGCTTGGATTTTATTATTTACTCAATCTTAAAAATGATAGCCTTCTTGATAAAGGCAACGAATTTATGATGACTGAAGGTGGAAAACATCGTTTAGAGTTTTCGTGGAAGTCATTAGAAGAAATAAAAGATTTGTATATTTACCCGTTATTTCTTAAAGAGAGAATCTTAAATTTACCAGAGCACGTTGAACATATTGTTGAGGTGAAAGGTAATTTTTAAATTTTACTTTCGAAGATTATTAATTTGGTTTGTATAAGGGCTAAAAAGTCTAATATAAAAATTTAATTTATAAATTGGGGGGATTAGATGAAGATAGGAATTATGACAGATGTGCATAATAATGTTGTCGCATTAAATGCCATGCTTAAAGTATTTGAAGAAAAAGAATGTGATGAAATTATATGTTGCGGTGATATGATTGGAATTGGACCTTTTCCTGAAGAAACTGTGCAAAAATTAAAGTCCCTAACAAATATCAAATGCGTGTTAGGGAATCACGAAAAATATCTAATCGACAAGATAAGTAAACCATATCCTGAAATGTTGTCGGAGAATGAAGCTCTACATCATCAATGGGAGCATGGTTTATTGAGTGAGGACTCTAAACAATATATCTATGACTTACCCAATCTCCTTTATTTAAATAGAGGTAAATTTAAGATAGCGGTACTGCATTATTCAATGAGCGACACTAAGACGTATAGTCATGTTAAGACTAATCCAAATTTTGCGGACTGTGATAAAATGTTTGCAGGTATTGAGGCAGATATTATCTTATATGGACATGATCACAAGGGATCTATTGTTTATGGAAATGATAAAATTTATATTAATTGTGGTTCATTAGGATGCACGACTAGTCATGAGGGGATTGCTCAAGGTGGGGTATTAACAATTAAAGGTGAAAAACCTATTTTTGAAAAAGTATTAGCTATATAAGACGCAGTTAGTTTTGTGGATTTTCAAAACTATTACTGCGCCTATAGGATGTCTTCATATCAGGGGGTTCAAGCTTTATAGGTAGTCATAGAATATCTAGTTTTTTTATCGGTTCGTATATAGATACGATTTAAACCAAGTGTTAGATAAAATTGATTGCATTAAATATCCGGCGTATGAAGAAATTAAGAAACTATTCTATGGTGTAAAATAGCGTTTAAATTGGATATATTTTCAAAGTTATTGACATCTGCTTCTAATATACGTATAATAGCCATAATAAATAAGATAAAAAACAAAGGAGCTTGAGTTGAGATGATGACAGTCACAAACTTATCGTTAGTACAATTGAATAATTGGCGCAGCTATTATAGATAAAGTTTGTACGGTTGATTAGAACTCTTGATCATAGATACAAACTTATAGTTTGTATCTATGATGGCTAATTTTGTTGTTAAATAAATTAGGTCACATAGATGTAATATACTATGTGACCTTTCTTTTTTACCAAAAGATAGGTAGGTCGCGTAGTGTATTCACTACGTGGCTTTTTTTATTTTCTTGAAGTTGTAAGATTTCAAAAACAACTTTGGATAAGTAAATTAAAATATCAGGAGGTAGAGAGAATGAGTTTAAAAAGTGAACAATCAAATCAAAGAGAAGTCTTTTCATCGAAAATAGGATTTATATTGTCTTGCGTAGGAGCAGCACTTGGGTTGGGGAATATTTGGATGTTTTCTTATCGATTAGGAACATACGGAGGGGCCGCATTTCTGATCCCCTATTTCATTTTCATATTTTTGTTAGGAACAACAGGATTAATGACGGAATTTACATTTGGTCGAACATTCAAAGCAGGGTCAATAACAGGAATTAAAAAGGTTTTTGAGAGCAGAAATTTAAAAGGGGCTTCACTCATTTCGGTCATCCCAGTACTTGGAGCAACGGGAACTTTGATGTTTTACACGATTGTGATCGGATGGATTTTAAAATACTTCGCATTAAGCATAAGTGGAGAAATGACAACAATCAATCCAGGTGCGTATTTTGAAACATTTGCAGGGACCAAAGCCTCAATTCCGTGGTTTTTACTCGCGATGATGTTAACACTTTTGATTGTTGGCCTAGGTGTTTCTAAAGGAATTGAAAAATTAAACAAGCTGATTTTGCCGGTATTGCTACTTATCTTTATTATATTAACGGTTCGGTCGGTGACGTTACCGGGTGCTATGGCAGGTGTTGACTATTTATTAAAGCCAAGATGGGAGTATTTATTACAAATAGAGACATGGGTGATGGCGCTTGGCCAAGCTTTCTTCTCTGTTTCACTATCTGGATGCTCGATGGTTGTGTATGGAAGTTATACGGATGAGAACTTTGATATCGTGTCATCATCATTTAAAACAGCTGTTTTTGACACGTTAGCGGCACTTCTTGCAGCCTTTATGATTATGCCCGCCGTTTTTGCTTTTGGTTTGAATCCATCAGCGGGTCCATCGTTGTTATTTATCACGCTACCAGAAATTTTTAAGTCAATGCCGTATGGAAATGTGATGAGCAGTCTTTTCTTTTTAAGTATCATTTTTGCGGCGGTCTCATCTTCTGTTAGTATGTTAGAAGGTCCGGTTGATGCTATTTTATCGATAACAAATATGAGTCGAAAAAAGGCGTCATTTATCATTGCTATTAGTTGTTTTGTATTGGCTTTACCACTTGCAATGAACTCCAATTTATTTGGTTCATTTGCCGATTTTGTAAGCATCATCTTAACGCCAATTGGAGCGACAATTGTTGCGATTACCGTCTTCTATTTATATAAAGGTGATATTTTACAAGAATTTAATAAGGGCGCTAAAAAGCCACTAAAACCTTGGTTTATCAGTTTTGGTAAATATGTATTTGTGCCAGTTACGTTATTAGTTATTATTTTAGGACTTGTTTATGGTGGAATTGGGTAAAATTGGTTTGACTTGTAGAATGTTAAGTGAGA